>JBMQEM010000197.1:0-12758 GCA_049363815.1 Bacteroidota bacterium | reverse complement strand
GTTATTAGTTATTATATTTGTTCGAAGACTTGCCATCTATAAAACAAATATGAAAAACCATTTTCTCCGGATCCTGTTTTTGATCTTAATAGTATTTACTTCTGAAGACTTGAAGGCAGGTAATGCACTAGGTGGAGATACAGCATTCATCAGAACTTACGGCGGTGTGAATTTTGAGGAGTTCAGAGATATTGTTCAGACACCTGATAGTGGGTTTTTAATGTGCGGAATTACGAATGGTTATGGACAAGGAAGCAATGCGATCTATGTTGTAAAGGCGAAGAAAGACGGCACGCATGTATGGTCAAGGGCTCTGGGAGGAGTTTCAGCAGATCTTGCTTACTCGATTGCTGCAACTAACTCAGGACAATATCTGATTGCCGGTACCAGTAGTTCAGGAGGAAATGGTGGTTACGATGGCTACTTAATTTGTATAGATGATACCGGTGGAGTTGTATGGGATAAATATTATGGTGGTACTGACTGGGATTTTTTGAACTCAATTGCAATTTTACCCGATCAAAGCATTCTTCTTGCCGGCGAAAGTTATACCTATAGTGACGGAGGAAGCGATGCATGGATCTTACATTTAAATTCAATTGGGGATACAATCTGGACCAATCACTTTGGTAGTTCAGGAAATGATGCCTTCAAAAATATCTGCCTTAGCGCTACTGCCATCTATTTATCAGGCTACGTTGACAGTACAGATGCTGATGGACTAGACGGATATTTAGTAAAGTTAGATTTCAATGGAAATGAAATCTGGCAAAAACGATTTAATAACCTTGGGCGAGATCTACTGAACGGATGTTTAATAGAACCCAATGGAGAGTTGGTGATCTATGGGTCAACTGCTCCATTTGACTCAACAAAAAATGATATCTGGGTCGAGAAAACTGACACTAATGGAACATCTATCTGGATAAGCAACAGTGGAAGTCAGGAAGACGATTATGCAAACAAAGTTATATCAATCCGCAACGATGAATATGCAATTATCGGCCAGAAAAATCCTAGTGGCTTGGGAAACAAAAGCATGTTTACCGCTCAGTATAATTCCGGAGGATTTCAGCTGTCATCGCATAGTTTTGGCGGTGGAAATGACGAAGAAGGATATAGCGCAATAAGGACAATAGAAGGAGGTATTGCATTTGTCGGTTACTCCACTTCATTTGGATTTGGGAACAAGGACGCAATGCTTGTTATCCTCCGCTATGATTCAATAATAAACTTTAGTCTATTAGAATTACCTGTTCCATACTTTGAAATATTATCACCAATTGGAGTTGATGATATTGATCTATCAAAACTTGTTACGGTGTATCCAAATCCTGCTAGTACTCATATCCAGGTAAAAAGTGACCCTGAATTGGCGATTGAAAGTATAATGATTCAGGACGTTCTTGGTAAAAATTTATTTTTAGATATTGAAGTCAATGCATCAACTTTTTCAGTTGACTTTCTGCCTTCCGGCATTTATGTTTTAAAGATCAGATTTGAAAACAATAAAAACTACATGGGAAAACTTGTTATTGTAAAATAGAATTTATAACACAACCATCCATTTTCTTGAAAATTGCAGCTTAAATTAAAATCCGTTTAAAGCTTTCTTTTAAATTTTACAGATTAATAAATTTTTCTATTTTTAACATGGCTAAAAGTGTTGGCTTTACTTTTTAATTCAATCAGATTCAAAATTCTCTACTATGAAAAAATACCTGCTTTTATTCGTGATCTTACAATCATGCTTGCACCTACAAGCTCAAATTCCAGCTTTTCAGTGGGCTAAGAGGGTCGGGAGTCTTGGACATGATTATCCTAGTTCAGTAACGACCGACAATGCCGGGAATGTATATGTCACCGGAAATTTTCAGGGCACAGTTGATTTTGATCCAAATTCAGGAGTCTATAATTTGACTGCTCCGGGAATTCCCGCTGACATATTTGTAATGAAACTCAATGCAAACGGGAATTTAATTTGGGCAAGAAATATGGGCGGAACCGGTAATGATAATGGCAATTTTATCGCAGTAGATGCAGATCAAAACGTTTATATCACAGGTGATTTTCAGGACATCGCAGACTTTGATCCGGACTCTGCAAACACTTACAATCTGACTTCTGCAAACGGAAGTCATGATGCCTTTATTTGCAAATTAAATGCTCAGGGAAATTTAAGCTGGGCCATAGCATTGGGAAATACATCTGACGATGTTGGGTATGGTATTGACCTGGATAAAGCCTGCAATGTTTACACAACAGGTTTTTTCGAAGGCACCGTTGATTTTGACCAGGGCCCTAATACCTATCCGTTAACTTCAGGTATTTTCGCAGATGCTTTCATTCTTAAAATGGATTCTTCAGGAAATTTTATATGGGCAAAAGGCGTAGGTGGCCTTGCTCTGGAAAGAGGCAGGTCTATTTCGCTGAAAGAAGAAGGTTTTGTAAATGTTATGGGTGTTTTTCAAAATGACGGAGACTTTGATCCGGGGCCAAACATCGTTACACTTACCTCCTTTGGTGTATATGATATTTTCATGCTTAAGCTTGACACAGCAGGAAACTATGTATGGGCTAAACAGATTGGCGGACCGGATTATGATGAAGCTAATGAGATGATTGCTGATTCATTAGGTAACACATACGTAACAGGAACTATTCAGGGAACTACAGATTTTGATCCGGGAGCTGCTTCTCTTAATCTTAGTTCCTATTTAAGCACACAAGATTTCTTTATCACGAAATTGAATTCATCGGGAGATTTGGCTTGGGTAAAATTAATTGGTGGAAGTGGATCAGACCATGGTTATGGAATTGCCCTTGATCGTTACGGCTATGTTTATTCCACAGGATACTCTTATGACACAACAGATTTTGATCCCGGTCCGAATGTTTACAATTTATATCCCAGAAGTAGTTGCTCCTATATTAACATTCTTGATTCAACCGGTAACTTTGTATGGAGTGGAATGACCGATGGATTATATTCTGATGTCGGATATGATATTGCATTAGATCCTAACTCAAATATTTTTACAACCGGAACTTTTATGGATACATCAGACTTTGATCCGGGTGCAGGAGTATTTAATATGGTGGCAAGCGGAAATACACATTTCGACATTTTCATACAAAAAATGAAATCAATTGGAACAGAAATTACCGAAAATAAGCGATTAGACGGAATAACAATTTTTCCAAATCCGGGTACAGGCAATGTTACACTTGAGATTGCATCAAGCATACCTGAAAATTATTTGATAACTGATTTATCAGGTCAATGTGTATTAAAAGGTGTTACAACAGGTCGAAGTTCACAACTTAATTTAGAAAATTTAAAAGCCGGAATTTATATTCTTCAGATCAGAAATCAGACATGCAAAATTGTAAAACATTAAAACTATCAAACAATAAAATACCTGCTAAAAAACACATTTTCATGTAGGTGTTTTGAAAGTTCAATTTTTAAAAATTTCAAGGATTAGTTTTTACTTGCAGAATCAATTAACCAACACACAAAAACTAATTCAAAATGAAAATTCTAAAGAAAGTACTGATTATAATTGCAGTCATTATTGCAATTCCATTAATTGTTGCATTATTTGTAAAGAAGGATTATGCCGTTGAAAGGGAAATTATGATCAACAAGCCCAAACAGGAAGTATGGGAATATGTCAAGTATATCAAGAATCAGGATTACTACAGCAAATGGAACATGGCTGATCCGAATATGAAAAAATCATATACTGGAACAGACGGAACTGTCGGCTTCATTTCGTCATGGGAAAGTACAGATGAAAATGTTGGTGTTGGGGAGCAGGAGATCCTGAAAATTACAGAAGGTGAAAGAGTTGATGTGAAACTCCGTTTCAAGGTTCCATTTGAAGCAGAAGACGACGCTTATATGATAACAGAAAATGTTGACGGCGCAACCACAAAGGTAAAATGGGGATTCTATGGATCATTTCCTTATCCTATGAATATCTTTAATCTCATGATGGATATGGACAAACAAATTGGCGGAGATCTGGAAGTTGGACTTAAGAACCTGAAGACCGTGATGGAGAAAGGATAAAATTAGGACTAATGAATAAAAAACAATTTGAATAAAATTCAATATTGTTAATTAGTATTTCATTTTTCACTACACATTTTTGAGATCAAGTAAAAATGCATAGAAGGTCGCGGGGAAACAGCGACCTTCTTTTTTTCATTTCATCAGGATTTACGAATGAATCAATATCAAGAATTACCGCTTCATCATCGATTTTTCCCTGTTCATCAAGTTTCTGAAATTTTAAATAAATGAGAAAGGATATATCCTTAAATTGCTTCTTCTAATTGAAAACAAATGAAAAGAGCACTACAATTTCTCGCAATTCTACTGGCTACAACCTTTATCCAAAACGCGAATTCGCAAAATTTTGATTGGGCATACTCAACTGCCAAGCCATCTCTTACTCAAGCAATTTCCATACGAAAGGATAATTCCGATAATTTTTATCTTGCAAGTCAGAGAGACTCTTCTGTGTTACACCTTTCTTCCGAAATTGAAAAAAGGGATGATTCGCAAATGCTGCTTTGGAATAAGATCTTCACAGGCGACATAATCATATCTGATCTCGAGTTAAGTCCATCAGGTCATCCAGTGGTAATTGGATACTATATGGACAGTCTCGTAATTGATGGCTCAACAATTCATTCCGGAATTTTTTCATACAGTGGGTTCATCTGTGAATTCGACCCATCCGGGAATTTACTTTTTCTGAATAACGTCAATCCGGTTAACGACGATTTCCGTCCATTAGATCTTTATATTACTTCAAATGGGGACATGTATATTACTTCTGAAATGAATGGAGCAGTAAATGATTTCACTTCCTTCCATAAACTGGATGCACTAGGAAATATAATCAAGAGCGAATTCAACAATAATACAGAAGCAAGAACCAATACAAACATTGTTGTTGATGACGATGGAAACGTTTATTTGAGTGGTACATGTGGAAACTTGGCAGTGTTTGATTCAATCCAGGCAAATCTCAATTTCTCTTATCAGAATTTTGTAATGAAATACGATAGCACATTTAAAGCATTATGGTTTCATTCAAGAAAGTATATAACGTTCGACCACAACAACAGTCTTCAGCTGAATGGAAACTATGTGTACTGGGCGTTCGATGATTTTACAGATAACAGTGACACGGTAAAGATCATTAAAATAGATCTGAATGGAAATATCGACAGGGAAATTGCAGGACCAATTGCTCAGTCATTCTTCCCTTCCCTTCAATTCAATATAGATCCACAGGGTAACAGTGTATTGGCTTATGAGATCTATTCCCGTTTAATATTATTCCGGTATGATCTTTCCTTCAATATTACTATGCAAGACACCATTTACACTCAGGCTTCTGCATTCAGGAGAAGTTCCAATATCCAGTGCTATGATTCAACCATGTACATTGCAGGACTTTATTACGCAGACACCTTGCAGGTAGGAAGTTTTACCTTGATCAATGCAAATCAAACTTCCAACTGGCCTACGGATATGTTTGTTTGTAAGTGGAGTCAGTCGGACATAACTTCGATCGAAGATTTACAGGAATCAGAAAGTCCTCTCACAATTTATCCGAATCCGGCGACAGATAAAATATCATTCAACTTTGATTTGAAAGAAAGCGAAGAATACAGAGTCAGGATTTTTGATAACCTGGGTAAGAATCTCATCGAAACTGTAACTACTTCAAAAAGCATTGATGTCAGCTCGCTTTCTAATGGAATGTATTATTTTGAATTGGTGAATGGAAAGCAAAGTGTTAGAAATCGCTTCATTAAAAATTAGTTCAACTTGAATAGTTACGCTTAAATAAGAAAACAAAAAAAAGGCAAACAACTTCCGTTGATTGCCTTTTGTATTTTAAGTTAAAGACTGATTACTCAGCTACAACTTCGAAGTTTACTTTTGCTTTCACATCTTTGTGAAGGTTCACTACTGCAGAGTAGGTTCCTAACGTTTTGATGTGATCAGAATCAAGGTGGATCTTTTTACGGTCTACCTCTACTCCTAATTTAGAAAGTGCGTCAGCTAACTGAAGAGCGTTCACAGATCCGTAGATCTTTCCGCTTTCTCCTACTTTAGCACCGATCTTAATGACCATAGCTTCAAGTTTCTTAGCTTGTTCTTCGGCGCCACCTTTGATCTTCTGTGCTTTGTGAGCACGTTGTTTCATGGTTTCAGCTAAAACTTTACGATTTTCTTCGTTAGCGATAATTGCAAGTCCATTTGGGATAAGGAAGTTACGAGCGTAACCCGGGCGCACCTTTACGATTTCGTCAGCATAGCCGAGGTTATCGAGATCTTGTTTTAAGATAATGTCCATGGTTCGTTCTCCTTATTTTAATAGATCAGATACATACGGCATCAAAGCAATGTGACGCGCGCGTTTAATAGCTTGTCCAACCTTACGCTGATATTTCAATGAAGTTCCTGTAAGGCGACGAGGTAAAACTTTACCTTGCTCGTTTACAAAACGTAACAAGAAGTTACCGTCTTTGTAATCGATGTATTTAATGCCATTCTTTTTGAATCGGCAATATTTCTTTTTTGACGTGTCAACCGCTGGCGGATTGAGGTAACGTACTTCGTTTGGTGCTGCCATCGTTTTTTCGTTTAAGCTACTTTTTCTTCTTCTTTTTTCAACGCAGCGTTTTTACGCTTTTTCTCGTTGTACGCAATTGCGTGTTTGTCCAACTTAACGGTGAGGAAGCGCATGATGCGTTCATCTCTGCGGAATTCTGTCTCAACTTTGTTGATCAGATCACCTTCAGATTTGAACTCTATCAGATAATAAAATCCCGTGTTTTTTTTCTGGATCGGGTAAGCCAGTTTGCGCAATCCCCAGTTGTTTTCATAAACAATTTCGGAACCGTTGTCGGTGAGGATTTTCTTGAATTTAGTCACAGTATCCATCATCTGTTCCTCCGAAAGAACAGGAGTCATGATAAACACTGTCTCGTACTGATTTGACATGTTTGTTTTTTTTACGGAGTTTTTATTTTGGGCTGCAAATGTAGATAATTTTCAGTCAAATACAAGATTTAAAACGAAAATCCGTCAACTATTTTCTGTCAATACAAAATGGCAGATTTTTTCTCTAAGAAAGTGATAATTAATCGGGTAAATAACTTGACTTCAATCGACTTTGGCGTATCTTTACGGTCTCAATTTCCTTCTACATTTATGAACGGTCTTTTTCAGTTAAGTAATTGATTTTGAATAAAAGACCACAAAATCCCCGGAAAACCGCATGGTTAGCCGGATTGGGCCACTAGGCCCTGAACTTTTGTAAAAAAACTATGGCTGTAAAGCTTAAAAATTATACTCTCGGACAATGGGTCGAAGGCGAAGGTCTTGGTACTCCACTGTTTAATGCCATTACGGGCGAAGAACTATTCACTTCTTCCAGCTCTGGACTGGACTTTAAAGCCATGCTGGAATATGGCCGGAAAGAAGCCGGATACAAGCTGCGTAAAATGACTTTTCATGAGCGTGCAAGAATGATCAAAGCACTTGCAATGCACTTAAATGAGAAGAAAAAGAACTTTTATGCACTTTCCGGTGCAACAGGAGCAACAAAAGCTGATTCCTGGGTCGATATCGATGGCGGAATTGGGAATTTGTTTGTTTATGCAAGTAAAGGTCGCCGTGAACTTCCGGATGAAACATTCTATGTTGATGGCAACATGGAAATGATCTCCAAAGGCGGTTCATTTGTCGGTCATCATATATGTGTACCTTTAGAAGGCGTTGCAGTTCATATCAATGCTTTCAACTTTCCTGTCTGGGGAATGCTGGAGAAAATTGCAGTCAACCTCTTAGCCGGAGTTCCGGCAATTGTGAAGCCTGCGACTTCCACTTCTTTTCTGACGGAATTAGTAGTAAAAGAAATAATCGATTCAAAAATACTTCCCGAAGGCTCACTACAGTTGATCTGTGGTGGTGTTGGGGATCTGTTCAAACATCTGACTTGTCAGGATGTGGTAACCTTTACAGGTTCTGCATCGACAGGAAGAATGCTTAAAAGTTCACCGGAGATCATCAATAATTCGATCCGGTTCAACATGGAAGCTGATTCCCTGAACTGTTCCATACTCGGACCTGATGTAACTCCGGATACTGAAGAGTTCAAGTTGTTCATCAAAGAGGTAACTCGTGAGATGACATCAAAAGCCGGACAAAAGTGTACTGCAATCCGCAGGACAATTGTTCCGGAAAATATGACTGAAGCAGTAATCAAAGCTTTGTCAGAACGATTGAAAAGTAATGTGATCGGTGATCCGGCGGTTGAAGGTGTCCGAATGGGACCTTTGGCAAGCAAAGGCCAGGTTAAAGATGTAAAAGAAAAAGTTCGTCAATTGCTGAATGCCTGTGAAATGGTATATGGCGATATAGATAAAGTTGAAGTTGTAGGCGCAGATTCTGAAAGAGGTTCGTTTATTTCATCGATGTTGCTTTATTGCAAAGATCCGATGAAACATTCTGAGCCACATTCAATAGAAGCGTTTGGTCCGGTGAATACTATTATGCCGTACAAGTCAACGGAGGAAGCGATCGAGCTTGCCAGAATGGGAAAAGGAAGTCTTGTCGGGTCAATTATTACCGGCGATAACAATTTTGCCAGACAGGTCGTACTAGGCTCTGCTTCCATGCATGGCCGGATGGTCATCATCAATCAGGAGTGTGCAGCAGAGTCGACCGGACATGGTTCACCGCTTGCGCATCTAGTTCATGGTGGTCCGGGACGTGCCGGTGGCGGTGAAGAGATGGGTGGAATTCGTGGTGTGCATCATTACATGCAAAGAACAGCTTTGCAGGGCTCCCCTACTACACTCACAAAGATTTTGAATACATACTTGCCGGGAGCAGCGATGAAAGAAGATGTCATTCATCCGTTCCGTAAATACTTCGAAGAAATTCAGGTAGGAGATACATTGATCACACATAAAAGAACAGTTGGTGAAGCTGACATAGTCAACTTCGCAGGAATCAGTGGAGATTTCTTTTATGCGCATATGGATGAAACATCACTTGAAGGTTCAATCTTCGAAAAACGTGTTGCTCACGGATACTTTGTGATCTCAGCAGCAGCGGGTTTATTTGTTGATCCGAAAAAAGGTCCGGTGCTTGCAAACTACGGACTCGATAACTTACGATTTATACAACCGGTTTACATCGGCGATACTATACAGGTAAAACTGACTTGTCAGAGAAAGACAAAGAAAGACAAACGTGAAGGTCAGCTTGACCAGGGCGTTGTTGAATGGTATGTGCAAGTAGTAAATCAGAAACAGGAAATTGTTGCATTGGAAACGGTGCTCACTCTTGTTGCATGCAAAGAACAACAAGCTTAAAAAAATATTCAGTATCACAGTACAAAAAAAATGTCCATGTTACTTTATGACACCCTTGACAGATTCGAAAAGAAATTCGGATACCTGAAGAAAAAAGGCCTTCGCATCAATGGATTGAAAATGATCGATCCAAAGAGAAAGAAGCATGTTATTGATGTAAGCCGTCCGCTTATATTCGATAACCGTTTACTACCAAAATCCTTTGAAGGATTGGAGGTAAAAGCCATTATTCATGGGGACCTGCCTATGGAATTCAAGATCGACAGGACTATTCCGGACTGGCAGAAAAAAGTTTACATCTGGGCACCGGAGCGCTTTGAAACGTTCGTTGATCGTTGCAGTGTTGAGATCAAAAAACAACTGGGCAATGTAAACATGTCGCGTGATGAAATGTTATCTGCTCTTTGTTTCGGAGATTATTCTGCGCACAAAGAGAAAACGGATACGTTGATCGCTGAGGGTAAATTGCCTTCGTACACTTCTAATTAGGACCGGGATCTAAGGATCAATCGGATTTTACAGATTGAGCATAGTTATAAAGCGATTCCTTCCCTGATAATTTAAAAGAAAATAAATGCCATTGCCTGAAAAGGTGATGGCTTTTTTGTTGTGACGCATTGCAAAGTTAAAGGTTGAGAGTTGATATTTTTCAGATCTAATTTCCAGATTTAATTACCTTAAACAGACTTTCTATTCTGTTACCATCTGTTATTTTTATCAAATAGATTCCATCTGCACATCCGGAAATATCAATGCCAAATTCGGAATCTGAAGAATTCAATTCCATTAATTTGCCGGAATAGTTAAACACCTGAATTTTTTTCCTGTCAATCTCCGGTAAAACAAAAAACAACTTTCCTGTTGTTGGGTTAGGATAAATAGTGGGAACAAAGACCGGTAATTCAAATTGATCGTTAGATAAAGTATTTAATTGTAAAATATTCAGTTGAGTTTCCTCCTGAAGAATGACATTATCATCATAGTCATTTGCAAACAAGAGATTAAGATGACCATTGTTATCGAAGAAATGGGTTATAGCAATATCCGGAGTCTGGCGAATGTCATTATAAACAAGTGAATCAATAGTATTCCCGGTATTCTTATCGATTCGCATTAAAATCAGATCTTCATTGATTATGGTATTGTTCACATACGAAAAGAATAATACAGGATTATCGTTTGCATCAAACAATATCGGCGATTGGTTATATGGCATAAAAGAGCGACCAGGCAGATCCTTTATAAATCCAACAGAATGATCAGGATTTATTTGAATCAGTCTGGAATAGGACTCAATATAATATTTTTGCCAATTGTTGTCAGATTTAAAATTAATAACTCTGACAAAGTCAACAGGAGGCGTATTAGTAGCAATTCCCTGATTTAAAGTATTCAAGTTGACGGTTGTAAAACCAACATCACCAACTACTGTATTATTGAATGCGATATACAATGAATCGTCTTTCTTAAAACAAGCGTGAGAAAAATTGGCAGCGGAAAAAATATTTGCAGATTGAATTATCACACCCGAAACAATGTCAATTTTTTTTATGCGGATCAGGAAATGAGAAGCGCTCACTGATAACCTTTCAATCAGAATGAGTTCGTTTAAAGCATTAATGAAAATTTCATGATACAGTTCATCACTAATATTTTCATATGTAAATTTGGTAATGGAGTTAGTTTCAGTATTTATATTAATAATATGAATTGAATCTGAAAGGAAAGCAATAAAAAAAGAAGTATCACCAAGAGAAATCATTCTTGTTGGTTTTTCAAATGAAGACACAACACAACCTATCGAATCGACCGTAAAATTATTTAAAACTTTACTAAAAACCAGGCAAGGGCTTCCATCGCGCATAATATTATTGGCAAGGATAAAACCCCCATTACATTTTTTAAAATCACCTCCATAGTTAAATGAAGGCAAGATCGAATCTGTTAAACAATTAAAGTCTGCAATATCATTACCGGATATTAAGTCAACTATTTTTATTTTCACCGTATCATCTTCAAAATAAGCGATCACAGCTGAATCATTGGTTGTTACAATTCCAAAAGGATAAGAAAACGAATGCGGTGCTATACTATCAAAACAGCAAAAACGGTTGACCCATTGAGTATCTATTTGGGCAGCCGATGTAAAAACGGTAAATAAGAAATAAATCAGGAGATATTTTTTCATGAATGAAGCGATGAGGGTATTAAGTTAAGAAGAAAATTCTTTACTTAGCACAAATAAAAGTCAAATTATGAGTTCAGGCAGCGTAGATACGGTATTAAATAATAGCATTGCAGAAATCACATTTTTTCATCCCCAAAGCAATTCACTTCCCGGTGAATTACTCATGCGGTTGGCAAGTGAGATTGAAAAGGCAGGGAATAACTCAAATGTAAAAGTGATTCTCCTGAAAAGTGAAGGCGAAAAAGCTTTTTGCGCAGGCGCATCCTTTGACGAATTAGTTGCGATTGAAAATCTTGAACAGGGGAAAAAATTCTTCTCCGGTTTCGCTGCCGTTATTAATGCGATCAGAAAAGCTCCTAAGTTTGTAATTGCAAGAGTACAAGGTAAAGCGGTCGGCGGTGGTGTAGGAATTGCCTGTGCTGCTGATTACACCTTTGCGACAATGGCAGCATCGGTTAAATTAAGTGAGCTTGCAGTTGGTATCGGACCATTTGTGGTCGGCCCTTCAGTAGAAAGAAAAATAGGAAATGCAGCCTTTAGCTCGATGTCGATCAATGCTACTGAATGGCAGGATGCTTCATGGGCAAAAGAAAAGGGAATGTATTCTGAAGTTCATGAATCAATCGAAGGAATGGATCAATCGATTTCAAACCTTACTACAAAATTATCAGGAAGCAATCCTGAAGCAATGAGAGAACTGAAAAAAGTTTTCTGGCAAGACACTGAGAACTGGGATACATTACTTGTTGAACGGGCAGAGATCAGCGGAAAACTTGTGCTGTCGGATTTTACAAGACAGTCGATAGCGAAGTTTAAGCAGGGAGCGCGGTAGTTCAAGATTCAAAGTTCAAGGTTCAAAGTTCAATGTTAAGAGTTCAAAGTTTAAAGTTCAAAGTTCATAGTTTAAAGTTTGGTTAACTCTCAACTTTACTAAATATCCTCACTTAATTCGGTTTCCGGAAGGTTAGTAGCTTCGAATCCTATTGTTCTGTCACCGTCGCTGATTTTTGTTAAACCATTTCTCTGCAGAATTTCACGCGCCAGATTCAGGTAATTTACCGATCCTTTTCCTATCGCATCGTGCATAATAATGGTTTTCCCGAAACTTGGTGCTTCAGCTAATTTGGTATTTCTTTGAATAAGTGTATTGAAT
>JBMQEM010000196.1:0-12788 GCA_049363815.1 Bacteroidota bacterium | reverse complement strand
GTCTTGAAATCTTAAACTGATGCGTCTTACTTCTACTCCTCTTTTATCTGCAAGTTTACAAAGTGACGCGACTTCGCTTTCAGCGTAAATATCTTTTGTAATCGGAACAATCAATCTAAAATTACCAAAAGCAGATTTAGCTTTTTCATATTCATCTTCTGTAATTTTTGGTTGCCAACCTTTAGATGGTAAACGTTTGACAAAGTCCCAAAACAAAAGTTGTGATATATCTCCCTGAACATCTGTTAAGATAACACGATTTTTGGGATTATGTTTTTTTATTTCAAGTGCTAAATTTTTTAACATCACTGTCTTTCCTGAGCCGCTTTCTCCTACAATAAATATGTGTTTATTGTCTAATCGGTCTATATCCCATTTATATGGTATCATGCTGTTATTTGCCCAACCATATGGTTTATTTCCAAATCCAATCATTCCTAATGAAGGCCCATGCTCCTTAACTTGTAAGATTACTTTTAAAGAGGGCGACTTATCACCTTCAACCTGATTCAAATTTGGAAAAAACAATCTACTATATGCTGAAGGAGGACGCTGAATAGCAGAATCTAAATATGTATTATTCTCTCCTAAGCTTAATTCTCTCGTTAATGCCACTTGTATAACCATAGGTTGATGTGTATGCGGCCCATTAATTTTTTCCAGGGGTTTTGTTGGATCCATTTCCTCATCATCCTGATATAACATACTAGTCCTTTCTGGGTTAAAAGGAGATACAGATTTAAGTCCCATAATCCTTCCAGCATACCAAAAATCTTTGTAAGCATCTAATTCACCATCTTCCTTTCTTCTATCCCTAATTAGTATAGTTGCACCTAATGCTAGCCGAGGCATTTTTTCAGGATCATTTATAACATATTCTGCTAATGTGCCTTTTTCATCAACTGAAAAAGGTGTATTAATATCATGATAGGGTTTTGCAACTTCCATTTTATTATCATTTGAATTAAATTCCATTTTCGTTTTCCTCACTTAACATTTAAAAATTCAACTAAACCAAGCTCCTTTTTGTCAAATGCAGCTTTCATCTGCTGCTCCACAACCCATTTTTCATTGGAGAGACTGCACCTTTCTTCAGTTGCTTTTAAAACTAAAGGCTTATCACCACCTAATTCATGCTGCCAAACAGTGACTGCAATTGCAAATTCAACTAGTTCCTTATCCTTCTCCCAAAAAAATTTTGGGATTTCAATTCGAATAAAATTGTATGGTTTTGATCTCTTGTGATAATAACATGTAATAGGCTTCAATCCCTCTAGTCCTTCTTCATTAATTGCTCCCTCCCTCGTTGGCTCAATATATTCAATTAAAGGTGTTCGAAAGCCTGGTTTAAGGATTTTTTTCAAAAGCAAAGTATCTGTCCCAAACGAATTAATGACACTTAAAGGTATGTTTTGATTAGGAAAATACTCTTCAATCAAATCTTGTCTAGCATTGATTGTTTTAATTAAGACTCGTGATTCATTAACTTTTGTAGAAACTCCAACAAATATTTTATTTTGATTTTGCCATTGTAATAATTTTCTCAATCCATTTCGTATGTCTGACAACTCAGTACTATTAGAAAATAATGCGCCATCTTTCAAACAAATTGTTATGCCATTGTGATTAAAATCTGTATCATTAATTGATGCCAGTTCGAGTGCATGTTGAAATTTAACTGCTAAGCCCAATGATTGTGAACTAGGTGCTTTTTTACTTTTTTCATGATCATACCTAAATCTAAATGGCTTGTCAATTTTCTTATTGATATGATCAAGGATTGGAAATCTTTTATCTTTTTCTACTAAGTCATTATAAGTATAGATGCTATATGAATCCTCAAAAATATTATTATCAAGAACCATTATTGCCGAAGCGTCTCTAAATCTAGTATAAAAATATGGCTTCTCGAATCCTTTAGTGTATTTAAAATTTACAACAACAGATCGAGCTAAGATTAAGTGAAATGAAGTTGTAAGTATTCTTGCATTATCTCCACCAATTCCAATTACACTTAGACCATCAAGTTTATTTTCTTCTGGCATTTTTACTTCTTTCCTTTCAGGACTTTCTATTAACTTTATTTTATTAGAATTCTCTATGCCAAAATCTTCTCTTTCATCCTGACCCCAAATATCCAAATCAGTTGCAGACATTTCTTCATTAGATACAGTTGGTAAATCAATAGGCCCTCTCGGTGGTCGAGTTTCATACTTACTTCCTTCAACGAGGTTATCAAGAACTTTATGAAAAGCTTCGATTATATTTACATTTGGGATATCCATCAGTCCTTTCTTTGGCAAAAAATTTATTTCTAAAATCAAAGATTCAAAATCTTTGCAATTTAAATAACGTTTTTATTAATTTCATATAATATAAGCAAATAATAACTGCAGGTCACTTTTACCTTAAACTTTGACAACTATATCTTCGATCTATATTTCTGCACTAAATGCTAATTTATTTCTTGTTGACAAATTTTTTAAACGACGAAATCAACAATCTTCTACATTAGAACCTTAAATAGACAAAACAAAAGGTTAGAAATTTTTCATGATTTCTAACCTTTTGTTTTCGTTTCAATTTATTTTCTCAATTCACCGTCCAAGTCTCCCTACCCCTCAACAAAGCATCAAGATCCCCATCACCCTTCTTCGAGCGAGCATCATTAATCTGCTTAGTCATCGAATCCTCATAACACTCACGTTTCTCAACGTAGAACACACCGAACGGACGTGGTAAATGGTTTGGATTTTTCGGGTTGTCGAAGAAACGACTGAGGATGCCGGCTTTTACTCTGTCGGTTTCGTCGTGGATCCACATGTCGTTGGCGGATGAGCCGGTGGCTGTGAGGTCTACGATGGTTGGAGTGAAACCGTCGAGACGGATTCCTTTGTCGGAGTTTTCACCGAAGATCAGCGGCTTGCCGTTTTCCATGAATAACGTTTCGTTCTTCTTCGACGATTTTTCTGTGAAGACTTCGAAAGCGCCGTCGTTAAATACGTTGCAGTTCTGGTAGATCTCTACGAAGCTGGCTCCTTTGTGATCGTTTGCACGGCGTAGGATCGCCTGCAGATGTTTTGGATCACGGTCCATGCTTCTTGCGACAAATGTTGCATCAGCACCCATACAAAGCGCAATCGGATTGAACGGATGATCGATCGAACCCATCGGTGTCGACTTCGTTACTTTTCCCTGCTCTGATGTTGGAGAATATTGTCCTTTCGTTAATCCGTAGATCTCATTGTTGAACAATAAAATGTTCACGTCGAAATTACGGCGTAACATGTGGATGGTGTGATTACCACCGATCGACAAGGCATCGCCATCGCCCGTCACGATCCATACACTCAACTCCGGACGCGAACCTTTCAGTCCGCTAGCTATCGCTGTAGCACGTCCGTGAATAGAATGCATACCATACGTCTCCATATAATACGGAAACCGCGATGAACATCCGATACCGGAAATGAATACTATATTTTCACGAGGTATTCCTAACTCAGGAATTACCGTTTGTGCTTGCTTAACTATGGAGTAATCCCCGCATCCCGGACACCACCTGATTTCCTGATCTGTTACGAGGTCTTTGTTTGTGAACTTTTCTATTACTGGATCCATTTTTTTATTTTTAAAGGCGTGAGACCTATTTAAACTATGAATTTTATAAAATTAATTTCGGATTTCGGAATGCGGATTTCGGATTGACGCTTTGATTAGAGGTCGTTGGTTGACTGAAATTCGTTTTTTGAAATCAGATTGTATTTTTTATTGCGGATTTCGGATTTCGGATTGACGCTTTGATTAGAGGTCGTTCGTTAATTGAAATTGCGATTGAGAAATCAATAATTATTAATTTAATTTTTTATTTCGGAATGCGGAATTCGGATTTCGGATTTGCTACGAAGCAACAAATCCGAAATCCGAATTCCGAAATCCGAATTCCGTAATCATTTTTTAAAATGCGCTTCGATCTTCGTAAGAATCTCCTCAGCAGTGAAAGGCATTCCCTGAACTTTGTTCAGCCCTTCCGCAGGAATCAAGAATTTATCACGAAGAATTTTTATCAATTGTCCGCTGTTCAATTCAGGAATGATGACGTGCTCGAAACCATAAAGTATCTCACCCAGATTTTTCGGGAAAGGCTTGATGTAACGAACGTGTGCATGCGATACATCCAGACCTTTTGCGCGTGCCTGAAGCACTGCACTCTTGATCGCTCCGAATGTACTTCCCCAACCAAGGATCAACAGCTTTCCTTTTTCTGTTCCTACTTCTATATCCTGAGCAGGAATATTGTCTGCTATCTTTTCAACTTTCGCTTCACGCATCTTTACCATGAACTCATGGTTCTGCGCTTCGTAGCTGATGTTTCCTGTTTCGTGTTGCTTTTCAATTCCACCGATACGATGCTCCAATCCTTTCACTCCCGGAATTGCCCATGGACGAGAAAGATTTTCATCACGTTTGTATGGAAGGAATTTCTCGCCTGCATTTTTTTCTTTTGCAAACTTTACAGGAATCGGTTTCAGGTCTGATGCTTTCGGGAACATCCATGGTTCAGCGCCATTGGCAATGTAACCGTCAGACAACATGATCACCGGCGACATTGACATGATGGCTATACGACATGCTTCATACACCATGTTGAAACAATCTGATGGTGTTGCAGCAGCTACGATTGGAATCGGTGCTTCACCGTTTCTTCCGTGATACGCTTGCATCAAGTCACTCTGTTCTGTCTTCGTTGGTAATCCTGTCGATGGTCCGCCACGTTGTACGTTGATGATGACCAATGGAAGTTCAAGCATCAATGCAAGTCCCATAGCCTCCGCTTTCAAAGCGATACCCGGACCTGATGATGCCGTCACTCCTAACGATCCACCAAAGCTTGCGCCTATAGCAGAACAGATAGCAGCGATCTCATCTTCTGCCTGAAATGTTTTTACTCCGAAATTTTTCTGCTTCGATAATTCGTGAAGGATATCGGATGCAGGTGTTATCGGATATGTTCCGTAAAATAATTGTAGTCCTGATTTTTGTGATGCAGCGATCAAGGCAAGAGCAGCAGCCTGGTTACCCATCATGTTGCGATAAGTACCTGAAGCGATCTTCGCTGGATTGATCGTGTAACGCGTACTCATTTCTTCGCGTGTCTCTGCGAAATTGTATCCTGCTTTCAACACTTTCACATTGGCATCAAGGATATCCGGCTTCTTTCCGAATTTCTCTTCCAGGAATTTCAATGTGTGAGTCATCTCGCGGTTATACATCCAGTACAGGAATCCCAGTACGAACATATTCTTTGCGCGATCGATCTCTTTCACACCGAGATCAGAACCTTCAAGAGCGGCACGTGTCATTTTCGTCACGTCCATTCTGATCACTTTATAATTATCGAGCGAATGATTCTCCAGCGGATTCTCCGACTCAGGAATATTTGCCAGACGTAAATTTTTCGGATCGAAGCCATCGGTATTCACGATAAGCGTTCCACTTTTGCGAAGGAAATTCAGATTTGCTTTCAATGCTGCTGCATTCATAACAACAAGCACATCGCAAAAATCGCCGGGAGTAAATATTTCAACACTTCCGAAATGCAACTGGTAACCGGAAACTCCGGCCAGCGTACCTTGCGGGGCACGGATCTCAGCGGGGAAATCAGGAAAAGTACTCAGGTCATTTCCAAACAACGCAGCTGTGTTGGTAAATTGAGTTCCGGTAAGCTGCATACCGTCACCTGAATCACCTGCAAATTTGATGATCACATTGTCCAACACCTCATTTTGACGTTCCATAATTGGGATGGGGATTTTTTTTAGAATTACTGGGGTGAATATAGGGTTTTTTGAGGCTCCTGTGGCGATTGGCGACTGTTTTTTTTCAAACAAACAAGGTCAAAGGTCAGAGGTCAAAGGTCACTTAACGATTAACAAACCACGTGGGGAAAAGTCAAGGATAGAAGTGATTTAATTCAGTTTTAAAGAAGAAAATTTGACAGAATTCCTTGTATCCTGGCAGATATCATTTTTTTGCACGGCCCTTAAGGGCCGTGCAAAAAAATGAATATTGTTATAGCCAGCTGTTTTCTAAAATGTCCCGGGCGTGGTAGGTGATTATGACATCCGCCCCTGCCCTGGCAAATGCATACATATTCTCCATCACGATCCTTTGCTCATCGATCAAACCGGCAGCGGCGGCGGTTTTGACCATGGTGTATTCGGCGGAAACGTTATAACATGCTAATGGCACCGACGTTGCTTCGCGGACGGCACGGATGACATCCAGATATGCAAGTGCAGGCTTTACCATGACCATGTCTGCCCCTTCCTGCTCGTCGATGACGGCTTCCCTGACGGCTTCTCGCAGATTGCGCGAATCCATCTGGTAGGACTTACGGTCGCCTTTGCCGGGGGCCGAATCGGCTGCTTCACGGAATGGGCCGTAGTAGGCTGATGCAAACTTTGTAGAATACGACATGATCGGTGTGTTCTCATAACCGTTCATATCCAGCAAAGCTCTGATGGCAGCTACTCTTCCATCCATCATATCACTTGGCGCAACCATATCGGCGCCGGCCTGGGTATGCGTGAGGGCCATCTTTGCAAGTACATCGAGCGAACTGTCGTTGTCGACATAATCGTCTTTGATCAGACCGCAGTGACCGCTTTCTGTATAGGCACACAGACAAATATCTGTGATGACATAGATCGTGTCTCCGAATTTTGCTTTCAGTTCACGCACGGCTTCGGCAACAACTGTATGAGAACCGTGTGCTGAATGGGCATCTTCCGATTTTTCTTCACCGACACCGAATAATAAGATCTTGTTGATGCCTGATCTCAGGCCTTTCTCAACATCGACAAGCAACGTATCTACAGTGAATCTACTCACACCGGGCATTGCTGCTATTGGTTGTACAATGTTTTTCCCTTTGATCACAAAGTAGGGATAGATGAACATGTCTTTTGACAGACGGGTCTCAGCTATCATCTCTCTGACGATTGCATTTTTTCTTAAACGACGCGGACGGATGATCATGGCAATAAAATTATTTACTAGATGAAATTGAAAACACTGCGCGGGCAAGACCTGCATCGTCGAACGTATCAGGTTTGGCGCAGCCGTGAATATTATGTTGACTCAGGACGTGTGCTGTTGCATCGCCCATAGCCACTACTTTCTGATCTTTACTGATGGTAAATCTTTCAAACCATGCCTCTACATTTGATGGTGATGTAAAAACTAAAATATCGGCCTGCGGCATATCACCATAATTTCTTTTTATGGTTTCATATACAGGGAGGTCGATCACCTGATCATGCTTCACAAACTGTTGCTGGATCGTGCGCAGACTTCCTTTTACTTGCGGGAAAAGAACTTTACCACTTCCAACTTTAGCAGCAAATTGTTTTCCTGTCATTCTTGTATCTGTTCCATAGCCAATAAAATCGGCACGCTTTCCATAGTGACGGATAGCATCTGCCGTAACTTTTCCAACTGCACCATATTTCTGATCAGTCAGAGCAGGATGCTGCTCGAAAAAATATTTCACTGCATTCTTACTGGAAAAAAATACCCAGTCACAGGAAGGCAATGAGTTTATTTTAATTGAATTTGTTTCTATCAATGCCTTACCGCTAAACTTGAAACCATTTCCTTCAAGAACAGACTGAAGATAATCGTCTTTTCTGTCGTTTCTTGTAATGAAAACTGTTGCCGGTTTTACAGAAGCAATTTTTTCCACAACTCTTGCAGCTAAAACATAAGGATCTTTTGATTCTGAATAAACAGAAACAGGCATTGTATCCCATGCAGCAGCTTTGCTTACTCTTACAGAAAACATTTCGTTCTCGTCGTCATACTCAGCAAAAGCTCCAACCGGCATCTGACAACCGCCTTGAAACAAGTTCAGTATTTTTCTTTCAATACCAATAGTAACTGCTACCGTTTTGTCATTGATCTTTTGCAAATGATCGAACAATTCCTTTTCACCTTTACGGATCTGAATGGCCAATACACCTTGCGCAGGAGCAGGAGTGAATTCTTTCGGATTTAAACGTTCAACGTGAAATTCTTTCAGATCGATTTCCAGTCGTTCAACGCCTGCAGCTGCAAGAAGAATTGCATCGTATTGTCCTTCGCGTAATTTATTGATACGAGTGGGCACATTCCCGCGAAGGTCTTTGAGGTCGATGTCCGAACGGAATGCCAGCAGCTGTGCTTTACGCCGGGCTGAAGAGGTTCCGACTACCGGATTCCGTTTCAGTGAAAATTTATTTCTTGTATCGACTGACTCTTTTCTGATCAACAATAATTCCGATGGATCTTCACGCGGAGAAACCGCAGCGATGACTAATTGGTCAGGAGATTCAGTAGGAAGATCCTTATGAGAATGTACAGCGATATCAGTTTCGCCGCTTAATAATGCCTCTTCAATTTCTTTTGTAAAAAAACCTTTGCCTTCAAGTTTGTCCAGGCTCAGATGCTGGATGTTATCGCCTTGTGTCTTGATGATCTTCAACTCACATTTCAATCCGGATTCTTCAAGTAAAGATTTAACGTGGTTGGCCTGCCAAAGTGCTAGATCACTTCCCCGGGTTCCTATAATAAGTGGTGAACGCATTTGTAAAGTTCTATTTAAAAATGAAACCTGGAACCTGAAACCTGCAAACCTTTAACTGACTGTTGAAGGTTGCAGGTTTCAAGTTGCAGGTTTCGGGTATTAAACACTATATCGGTTAACTGAACTAAAATTTCAGTTGGTCGTTTCCAGAATGATCTCTTTCGCCATGACCATTGGAACTGAAATACATTTCTTTTCCATATAATCCATTACACGACTTAAGACTTCGCGGGAATGCTCATCGAGCTCTCCGATCTCCTGTGCAAAAACATCATTCATGGCTTTGTCCTTGATCTCGCGGATCTTTTCCGGAACATTGCGCATTTTCAATTCCAGTGAACGTGTACGGTAAAGATGACGGAAGCTTACGATATTCTCTTCGATCAATTCCTCCGCAGCTACATATTCACTCTGACGCTCCTCCAGATTAGAAGAAGCGATCTCTTTCAGTTCATTTACATCGATCACATTTGCTTTGTTTGCTTCAAGAACTTCTGTAGCAACATTTGAAGGAACAGAAAGGTCAACGATGATCTTTGTATTCGTATCAGCGCCTTTCAGTTTTGCAAACATTTCCGTTGTAATTATTTTTTCAGGTGAAGAAGTACAGGTAACCAATACATCAAATCCGCCCTCGTATGCACTCAATTGATCAAGTGAATGTGCAGTGGCTTTGATTGTAGAAGACTGTATGATCTTCGCCAGTTTTTCTGCATTACCGGCAGTACGGTTGAAGATCGTGAAATTGGTAAACCCTTGTTTCACCAGGTATTTTGAAAAATTGGTATTTGTTTCACCTGAACCGATGATCAATATTCTTGAATTGCGGTCCAGTTTGTAATCACGAAGTTTTCTTTCTGCAAGAGAAACAACAGAAACCGGATTATTTGCAATTTTCGTTTCAGTATAAACTTGTTTAGCAGTTGTGATCGTACTCTTTACCACTAAACGCAACATATCACCTGTCAGACCTTCGTCTTTACATGTGTCATATGATTTTCTTACCTGTGTAATGATCTCTCTTTCGCCGATCACCAATGAATCCAGTGACGATGCAACACGATAGATGTGACGTAATGCATCTTCTCCTTCGTAGATCTCACCATATTTCAAAGCGAAATCAACTTCTTCCGAATTCCAGTCTGTCCTGAAATTGCGATAAAATTTCCTGAGAAAATTGGTATCTAAAGCGTGATGAGTAGTGAAAAAGAATTCAATGCGGTTGCAAGTCGCTACATAAAAGATCTCGTCGATATCGCAGGAAAATTTCAAATATTCCAGCCGCTCTCTTCGGTTCTCCTCATGCAGGAAAAAGCGATTCAGCTCCTTTATAGGAGTCTTTTTATGAGTAAAGGCAATTGTCTTTAACAAATACAAGTCTGCATCATTTTTATCCGCGTGCAAAGGTCGATTTAACGCGTTTTTAGATGTCATAGTATTGTCATGAAGGATTAGTGCTATATTCATTGTAGAACAAATAAACCTTGATTTAAAGGTGTTTTGAATGACTAAAATCAGCCACTCATATGATATTTGAACCAAAATTGCGAGAGAAGTCTGTAGAAATTCTGATTTTAAGGCTTTTCAAAAATGAAGTCCTGTTTTATGACAATGCCATTACAAACCACTACTTTCCTCAAAGCAAAATCACTGTGAAGATTAGATTAATGCAATTCAGGCTTTTTACAAAAACCTGACTTTTCTCAGGTTTTCAGGGGGCGGTTTGACTAGTTTTGCAACACTGTGAGGAGTATTTCCAAAAAATCCGTTCGTAAAAGCAAACTTGTTTTCAGACTCTGGCTGAAGCACGATCTCCCGGCCGGGTTTACCGTTTTTTTCGTAGCGCTACCACTTTGTCTGGGTATTTCACTGGCCTCAGGTGCACCTTATCAGTCCGGATTATTGGCCGGCATGGTTGGCGGAATTCTCGTTTCATTATTAAGTGGCTCACAATTAAGTGTTTCCGGACCAGCCGCTGGATTGTCAACTGTTGTTGCTGCTGCCATTATTTCTTCAGGCAGTTTCGCAGGATTTTTAGTCAGTCTGGTTATTGCGGGATTATTTCAGGTCCTGCTTGGTCTGATAAAAGCAGGTGGTCTTGCTAACCTATTTCCATCTGCCGTCATCAGAGGAATGCTTGCAGCGATTGGTATCATACTTTTCAGCAAACAGCTTCCGATTGCATTAGGCTACGATATGCCTGATTTCTGGAACAGCGGATTTCTCAGTCTGTTTTCATCATCTCATATCATCAGCAATTTTACAGACCTGAACCGGCATCTTTCAAAAGCAACTATGGTGTTGACGGGAATTTCGTTGCTTATCCTGATCGGATTTACAGCTCCCAAACTTAAGAAGCTGAAATTTATTCCATCAGCACTGGTTGCTGTTCTGGTTGTAACACTGATCAGTTTGTATCTGATCCCTGATGCTCACAGAGAAAGAATTCACAGAGTGACCATTCAGGAAGGATTCTTCAGCGGTTTTATTTTTCCTGACTGGTCTGTGATCATGCGCCCTGATATCTGGAAAAACGGAATTACGATCGGTATACTCGCCACACTTGAAACATTGCTTTGCATTGAAGCCATTGACAAACTTGATAAGCAGAACCGCATTACACCTGTGAACAGGGAATTGATCGCACATGGCATCGGAAATACTGTTTGCGGTTTGATCGGCGCAATTCCGATAACAGCAGTGATCGTCAGAGGTGCAGCCAACATCGATGCCGGAGCGAGAAGCCGGTTTGCATCTTTCACGCATGGTATCCTGTTGATGATAGCAGTCATTCTAACACCTTTGCTTATAAATAAAATCCCGCTGGCTGTACTTGCTTCGATCCTGCTGATCACCGGGATCAAACTTGCACCACCGAAACTTTTCATGCAGATCTACAAGACAGGCTTTAAACAATTTCTTCCTTTTATTACAACTATAATTTTAATCCTGATGACCGACCTGTTGATAGGCGTTGGTATAGGAACACTTATTGCAATACTCTTTATCATTAAAAATAATTACCATCAGGAATTCAAGGTCATTACAGATAAGAGAAATGAAACAACTCACATTACCATCAAACTCAACAGTAACGTGAGCTTTCTGAACAAAGTAAAATTAAGATCAATTCTTGGACAAGTAAAAAGTTACTCAGCTGTCACCTTCGATGCAAGTGATTCCACACAGATCGATTTCGACATTCTTGAGATCATCCAGGAGTTTCAGGTCAATGCGCATCACAGGCATATTGAGGTAGAACTGCTAGGAATAAGTGAGAAGTTAAGAAGTGAGTAGCAATAAGGCTTGCAAACGGAAGCACTTTCTAATTTGCGACTACTGAATTTTAAAAAAAAACGGAAGTTTTATTCTTTGCATTCAAATGTCTTATAAAACATTGATTTTACTCATAGAAGAATGCTGGAGAATGCGTAGTTTCGATAGAATTAATGGCAATTGTGGTTAATAAATAAATGTTAACACTTACACGGAGTTTGCATCTCAAGAACTCTGACGATATTCAACTATTCCCAGTGTGATAAGATAGATATCGGCATTGAAATGAACACTCGTGAACTTGTATTTAAATTATAACTAATCAATAATAAAATAACCAACAGATGGACGGCGCTCACGCACACTTACTCTTCAACCACTTCCCTATCATAGGAAGCATCCTTTCTTTTCTTGTTTTGCTAACAGGATTCATTCTCAGAAATGGTGTAGTAAAAAAGACTGCACTGGCTATGATCGTCTTCACTTCTATTATGACAGTTCCTGCATTTCTCTCGGGGGAACCTGCTGAAGAAGCACTTGAAGCAATTAATCAGGCACCGGATGCAATTATTCATGAGCACGAAGAAATGGCGGAGAAAGGGTTGTGGACTACGGTTGCTGTTGGAGTTTTAGCACTACTTGCTTTTTTCTATTCAAGTAAACCATTCGCTTCTAAATTGACAAAAGCCACCCTTGTCCTACTCCTTGCAAATTCACTTTTCCTGATTCAAATTGGTAATGCCGGTGGTGTGATCCGGCATACAGAGATCCGGAGTAATGCGACAATTGATACACCGGCTGGTAATAACCTTGAAGTTGAAGATAAGGATTAATTTGTAGGGGTGTAGTCTGCAGACTACACCCCTACAAATAATCTGCAGACTAC
>JBMQEM010000195.1:0-12964 GCA_049363815.1 Bacteroidota bacterium | reverse complement strand
TGGTTTTGATTTCAATCATTCTGAAATCTGACATCCATCATCGCAATTTTCTTCAACAAGTAATAATATTAACTAATATATAATTAAATGTTTAACCTTCTAAATTAAAAGCCATGTCACTAATCAAAAAAACAAATGGCGGTTTGGTTCCATTCCGCGGTCTGATGTCTGATTTTTTCGAAGCTGACGATCTGTTACTAAATCGTTTATGGAAAAAGGATTTTGTTCCTGCTGTCAACATTTCTGAAACAGATAAAAACTATGAGATCGAGCTCGTAGCACCAGGCTTAAAAAAGAATGAATTCAAAGTGAATGTGGAGAATGGAATATTGACCATTTCTGCAGAGCATCAGGAAGAGAAAAAGGAGAAAGAAAAAAATTATACCCGTCAGGAGTATAGTTACAATTCTTTCAGTCGTTCATTTTCTTTACCGGACAATTCAAAGGATGATGACATCAAAGCAAACTATGCTGATGGATTACTCAAGTTGACAATTGCTAAAAAGGTAACGACTCCTTCCAAAGCAAAGGAAATAGCAATATCATAATTTTGTTAAAATGTTTTCCGGGCAATATTGCTATGGGGAATTTCAATTCCACATAGCAATATTGCCCTTTTTTAATTTTTTTAGTGGCAGATTTATTTTTCCTTAAGTAAATGCGGTGACATGATTTGTGTCACTCTTTAAGCAAACAAGACTCATTTCGTATATGACAGGTTTTTTAAAACTTTCAGGCTAAAAGTAATTTGCAATGAAAACCATTCTTGTTCCCATTGATTTCTCTGAAAAATCTGAAAATGCGTTGAACTATGCAATTGCATTGAATAAAGAAATTCATGCTGAAATAGTATTACTTGGATCTTATGACCGGTTATTGTTTGTTCACAGCAGTCCAATGATCGATGTTCCTGATATTGATCTAAAGGAATATGTAGAAGAAAAAGTCGGGAAGTTAGCAAACGAATGCAAGCAAAGGCATCCGGAAATGAATTTCAGAAGTGTTACAATGGATGGAGTATCGTGGACCAGCATTTTAAACGATGAAAGAATTTCCGAATCTGATCTGATAGTGATCGGAGTTGATAAGTCAAATCCGGTTACAAATTTTTTAACTACTGGTTTGTCTTTTAATATTATTCAAAAGGCAATTCTTCCTGTGCTTACCATTCCGCCCGGAGCAAAATATTCAGGCTTTAAAAAAATTGTCTTTGCTGCAAATTACGGAGTTGATGATTATAAAAACGTTTCCGACCTGATCTCTTTAGCAAAGATCTTTGGTTCTGAAATAATATTATTTCATATTTCAGATAATAATCATGAATTTGATTTTAATGAATTTTCAACTTTCGCAGCACATCTTTCTGAAGAAAGCGGATTTAAAAACATTACAACAAAGATCTTTGAAGACAGAGATATTTTTCATGGTCTCAATAGTTACCTGGACGAGAGCAATGCAGATCTGCTATCAATTAGTATGAGAAACAGGTCTTTTTACTCAAAATTATTTCATCCGGGATTAACAAAAAAAATGGTATATCATTCACATATACCAACAATGATATTTCACACAGGTTATTAATTCTTTAGAAATGGGAAATTCAGCCAATGCAGACGAGAAGCTTGTTGTAAGTTTTTCAGAAGTTAATTTAAAAGATCTGGCAATGGTAGGCGGAAAAAATGCCTCCCTTGGAGAATTGATTCAGTCGTTGTCAGAAAGCGATGTCAAAGTTCCCGAAGGGTTTGCACTCACCTCTTTTGCATATTGGGATTTTATTTATTTTAATAATCTTAAACCTGCCCTAACAGATATATTATCGAAATTGGACAGAAAAGATTTTAGAAACATTGAGACTATTAGTGATGCAGCAAGAAAATTAATTTTAACATCGAAGCTACCGGAAGAAACAAGAAAGCAGATTGAGAAAGAGTATCACAAGATGCAATTAAAGTATGGCGGCAACACAGATGTTGCAGTGAGAAGCAGTGCAACTGCGGAAGATCTTCCGGGCGCCAGTTTTGCAGGGCAACACGATTCGTTTTTAAATATCCGGGGTATACATTCATTGCTGAATGCAGTGCTTCATTGTTATGCTTCGTTATTTAATCAGCGCGCCATAAAGTACAGAGAAGACAAAGGGTTTGATCATATGAAGATCGCTATTTCTGTCGGCGTTCAGAAAATGATCCGGTCGGATCTCGGTTGTTCTGGAGTTTGTTTCACGCTGGAACCTGATTCCGGATTTCGTGATGTGATTCATATTGCAGGTAGCTGGGGATTAGGTGAAAATATTGTTAAGGGTTCTGTTAATCCTGACGAGTTTTTAATTTTCAAGAGAACACTTGCTGAAAATAAAGAAGCGATCATAAGCCGTAAATTAGGAAGTAAGGAAAAGATGCTCGTTTATCCGGATAATACAGATCATCAATCCGGCATTGCAACGGTAAATATTGATACTCCTGAAAATCTTCGAAGTAAATACACATTATCTGATAAAGAAATACTGAAACTTGCGAAAGCAGCACAGGCAATTGAAGAACATTACAAGCAACCAATGGATATTGAGTGGGCAAAAGATGGATTGACGGAAGAGATGTACATTGTTCAGGCCCGTCCGGAAACCATTCATTCGCAAAAAAGTCTGACACAACACAAGATCTATTCATTAAAAGAAAGAGGAGAGTTGTTAGTGAGAGGAATTGCAATCGGCAGCAAAATAGTTTCCGGAAAGGCCCGGATACTTTTCTCTCCTTCAGAAGCCGATCAGCTATTACCTGGGGAGATTTTAATAACAGACATTACAAATCCTGACTGGAATGTAATCATGAAAAAAGCAGGAGCCATAGTTACCAATAGCGGTGGCAGAACCAGTCACGCTTCAATTGTTGCAAGAGAACTTGGTTTACCTGCAGTAGTTGGAACGGGTAATGCAACTGATTCAATTAAAAGCGGAGATATAGTTACAGTGTGTTGTGCCGAAGGACAAACAGGTTCTGTCTATAAAGGAAAACTAAACTGGATTGAAACAAATTTTGACCTTCAGAAATTGAGTATGCCAAAAACAAAGGCAATGTTGATCCTTAGCGATCCGGATAATGCTTTTGAAAATTCTTTTTATCCGAACAATGGAGTCGGATTGCTGAGAATGGAATTTAGTGTAACCAATTCTGTCCGGATCCACCCTATGGCGCTTGTAAATTTTAAAAAGTTAAAAGATCAGAAAGCAAAAAGTGAAATAGAAAAAATAACCGCCGGATATGTTAATAAGGAAAAGTATCTGACAGATAAATTATCAGAGTCAATTGCAGTTATTGCAGCAGCTTTTTATCCGAAGGAAGTAATTGTACGAATGAGCGACTTCAAAACCAATGAGTATGCTAATCTCATTGGTGGCAAAGAATTTGAACCGGTAGAGGAAAATCCGATGATAGGTTTCCGTGGGGCTTCAAGGTATTATCATGAAAGTTATAGAGAAGGTTTCAGACTTGAGTGTGAAGCCATGAAAAAAGTCCGGGAAGAAATGGGTCTGACAAATGTAAAACTAATGATTCCATTTTGCAGAACCGTTGAAGAGGGGCGGAAAGTTATTGAAGCGATGTCAGACTTTGGCCTTACACGCGGGCAGAATGATCTCCAGATCTACATGATGGTTGAGATCCCGTCAAATGCTTTGTTACTTGAAGAGTTCTCAGAACATTTTGATGGATTTTCAATTGGCTCAAACGACCTGACACAATTGACACTGGGAATCGACAGGGATTCATCAATCATCAGTAATTTGTTTGATGAAAGAAATGAAGCGCCGAAAAATCTGATCAGTCTTGCTATCGGTAAAGCAAAACTGATGAATAAGAAGATCGGATTGTGCGGACAAGCACCAAGTGATTACAAAGAATATGCTTCATTTCTTGTAGAAGAGGGAATTGACAGTATATCTTTCAACCCGGATGCAATCTTACAGGGGATTGAAAATATTCTGATTGCGGAAAAAGAGACAGTAAAAAAATCTCCATCTAAGTCAATCCGGTAATAAATATTCCGGTTTGACATCAAGTAAGAAACAATAATCATTGAGCAACCCAGCCTCCATCTACCGGAAGTGTTACTCCGGTAACGAAAGAAGACTGATCAGAACAAAGCCAGATGACAGCATTGGCAACTTCTTCCGGCTGACCTAGTCTTCCAATGGGTTCCTGATTTTCAAATTGTTTTTCGACTTCTTTATTGTTGCCCGTAAAACGATCAATCATTGGAGTTTTAATTACACCCGGGCATACTACATTTACACGAATGCCCTTTTTAGCATATTCAAGAGCTGCACTTTTTGTGAGACCAATGATGGCATGTTTAGATGCAACGTATGCCGGGAGATTTTGAAACCCAACTAAGCCGGCTACTGAAGCATTGTTAACAATTACTCCTTTACCCTGAATTAACATAACAGGAATCTGATGCTTCATGCAAAGCCAGACACCTTTCTGATTAACATCAATGGTGTGATCCCAGTTTTCTTCAGTGCATTCATGCGTTAATGCTGAAATTCCTTCTATTCCGGCATTATTGAAGCAAAAATCAATTGTACCAAATGAACTGATTGCAGCATCAATCATCTTTTTGACATCACTTGCTTTTGAAACATCGCATTTCACAAAGATCGCATTACCTCCTGATTTTTTGATCAATTCCAGAGTCTCATGATCTTCAATAATGTCGGCTATAACAACATTCGCTCCTTTGCTCGCAAAAGCCAGAGCAGTTGCTTTTCCTATGCCAAAGCTTCCACCAGTTATAATTGCTGTTTTATTCAGAAATATTTTTTCCATGGTTATTTATTTAGAACTTTGAATCTTGAAATCAGAATTTGATCTTGGAAAATGAAATTATAAAATTTATGAGCCAGGTATAACGATAAAAGTCATTTTTGAAAATGATTTTAATTCGGAATTTAAAATTTAAAACAACTTTGAATGAAATCTAACTTTGACCGGAGTAAATATCATTTTTTGTCTACGGAAGAGGCAGAGACCATTTTAAAGAATGAAGGGTATAATGAACTTCCATCAACTCGTCCCAGATCAGTTCTGTACTTACTGGTTGGTGTTCTGAAGGAACCCATGTTTCTTTTATTGATTGCGTGCAGTGCTTTGTACATAGTTCTTGGTGACCATAAGGAAGGTTTTATGCTGATGTCTTCCATATTACTGGTGATTGCCATCACACTTTATCAGGAACGCAGAACAGCAAAAGCGTTGGATTCTTTGAGAGAGTTGTCTAGTCCCAGAGCATTGGTCATAAGAGATGGAAAAGAAAAGCGAATACCGGGCAGAGATGTGGTCAAAGGCGATATTATTGTTTTGCAGGAAGGCGACAGAGTTCCGGCGGATGCATTGATAATAGAATCACTGAATCTTAAAATTGACGAATCGCTTTTGACCGGAGAGTCATTTGCAGTTGAAAAAAGGAATGCACTTGCCGGAGAAAGTTTTGCATTTCGGACCGGAGAGGATACTCCTTTTATCTATTCGGGAACAATGATCGTTCACGGTAATGGAATTGCTCGTGTTTATGCAACAGGAACAGGAACAGAAATTGGGAAAATCGGCAAAATGCTTGGCGGTATAGAAGATGAAACAACTTTATTGCAAAAGCAAACAAGAAAAGTGATCCGTACATTTTCTGTTATTGGATTGTCGATGTGTCTGATATTAACTATAATTTATGGATTGGTCAGGGAACAATGGCTTGATGGAGTACTGGCTGGATTATCTTTAGCAATGGCAATTCTTCCTGAAGAGTTTGCTGTAGTATTGACGATATTCATGGCAATCGGTGCGTGGAGAATTTCTAAAAAGAATGTACTTACAAGAAAACCATCTGCTATCGAAGTGTTAGGGTCAGTCACAGTTTTATGTACCGATAAAACCGGAACCTTAACGCTGAATAAAATGTCTGTAGCTAGTTTGTTCAATCAAAAGAGTTTTTTCTTTTTGGATAAAAACGAAACAAGACCGGATCAGGAATTCCATTCCCTGATAGAATATTCCATTCTTGCAAGTCAGCAAGAACCATTTGATCCGATGGAGAAGGCAATGTATGAATTTGGAAATAGTAATCTGACTAAGGAAGAGCAAATACATAAAGACTGGAAGTTAGTTAAAGAGTATCCGTTATCATCATCCTTGATGGCAATGACTCACGTCTTTGAAGTTCCGGGAAACGAAAACTATATTATTGCTACAAAAGGATCGCCGGAAGCAATCATGGAATTATGCGGGTTTTCAGAAAGTGAAGAAAAGGCAATAATTGAGAAGATGAATTTAATGGCCGGAAAAGGATTAAGGGTAATAGGTGTAGCCGGTTCGAATTATGATAAGCGTGAATTACCGGCACAACAAAAGGAATTTAAGTTTAATTTTCTTGGACTTATCGGTCTTGAAGATCCATTACGGTCAACGATCAACGATGATTTAAAGTTGTGTTATACCGCTGGTGTAAGAGTAATAATGATCACCGGCGATTCCCCATCCACAGCTCAGAATATTGCAGAGCGAATGGGATTAAAGAATCCTGAACAGGCCATTACCGGCGATGATCTTGAAAGAATGAGTGATCAGGAATTAAAGACGAAGATCACAACGACAAATATTTTTGCCAGGGTCTTACCTGAACAAAAGCTAAGGATCGTTCAGGCGCTAAAGGAGAATGGTGAAATCATTGCAATGACAGGCGACGGAGTGAATGATGCACCGGCGATAAGAGCTGCGCATGTTGGAATTGCAATGGGAAACAGAGGAACTGATGTAGCAAGAGAAGCGGCTTCCCTGGTTTTACTTGATGATAATTTTTCGTCTATCATTTCAGCTATAAGAATGGGTAGAAGAATTTATGATAATCTGCAGAAGGCCATAGGATATATTTTTTCAATTCACATTCCTATTGCCGGACTGACTTTGCTTCCGGTTTTTTTTGGCGGATGGCCTGTAATTCTTTTTCCACTGCACATTGCATTCATGGAACTGATAACAGATCCTGCATGCTCGCTTGTTTTTGAAGGTGAAAAGGAAGAAAGTAATATTATGAATCGTCCGCCAAGGCCCCGGAACGATTCATTATTCGGAGCAAAGAAGATCTTTTTAGGGGTAATGCAGGGTCTTTTTGTACTGATATTTTCATTTGCAGTTTATCTGATAGCGATCAGACTAAACAAATCGCCTGAAGAAACCAGGACATTAACCTTCGCAACATTATTTTTTGGAAACATTGGGTTGATATTGATAAACCGTTCTTGGACGAAAACAGTTTTTCAAACCTTGAAAGACAAAAACAAATCGCTTAAATGGGTAATGCTGGGAGCTGCAACTTTTCTGATAATTATTCTTTATCTCCCGCCCGTACGAAAACTTTTCCTCTTTGATGTGCTTAATATCAGAGATCTGGTGATCTGTTTTATTGTTGGAGTATTGAGTGTAATATGGTTTGAAATTTTCAAAAAGTATTCCGCAAAAGTATTTTATTTCAGGACAGCGAAGAACAATGTTACAGTGAGATAATTTATAGAATTGAAAAAGCTTCCGGTATCTGATAAACAGTTTTCATGATAGAATCAATCCCATAGATGTCTTTAAAGAAAATGATTTCTGTGGAATCAGCTTCAACGGTAAAATACCTGATATGAACAGGTAGTTGTATTTCAAGATTGACTCTGTGTCTTTCTTTTTTTGAAATATAATTCTGTAACATGTCATAGTTGAAATCCCTTGAACAACAAGTTGAGATCAAGGCAGCTAATTGACGGGCTTTTTCCAGTCGAATACAACCATGGCTCAGCGCACGCATTTCTTTTTTGAAAAGTCCGGGTGCATTCGTGTCGTGTAAATAGATCCCATATTTGTTTGGAAAAATAAATTTCAGCATTCCTAAAGTATTCTCATCGCCATCCCTTTGACGTAAGGTGAATGGGAAGTTTCTCGTTGAGTATTTTTTCCAATCAATAGAGTCGGTAAGAATGTTCCCATGTTTATCCAATACCTGGATATTATTATTTTCAAGATAATACGAGTCAGATTTAAGTTTAGGAAGGATTTCTTTAGTTGCAATACTGAACGGAACGATCCAGTAGGGATAAATATAATAATGGTTAATTTTAGAATCCAGCCTGTAAGGAGAAGGAGTATCAGGTTTGCCGCAAATGATCTTCGAAGTTAAAGCAAGAGTATCGCAGGCGTAAAATCTGAAGCTGTATGCAGGAAGGTTAATGAAGATGCTGTAGTCTTCTGCGGATTCCTTTTCCCAGCGCCAACGTTCCATATTGATTAGGATTGAAGAAATACACTCCTTCAGAGAATCATGCGATACAATTTGAGTTGTTAATATTTTACAATTAAGTGTTGTTAAGTAATTGATCAGATGTCTTTTCAGGAATTTATATTCCGGCATACGGGGTTCGATAGAGTTTAATGCAGAATGAAGGTCATTTGAAATGACTGCATTTTGAAGTATAGCTAGCAAAACGGAATCATTTTGTTCACCCTTCCATTCGTTTCTCAAGGAATAGGGGTCAATCGTACCATATTTCAGATGGACAATGAGTTTCAGAAGATGATCAGTGAGTAGAATATTCAACTCATACAGACGCGTAATACTGATCTGATCTGAATTTTCGTTTCTTATCAGTTCCGTTTTTTCATGAAGGTTTTTGGTATTGTAATTTTCCTGAAAAAGTCCGTACCAGTTCAATGAGTCCAGTACATTCAGTAAGTGCATCCCTTGAACTGTAAGTTTATCATCTGTGGTCCACAACGGTTTGAAATCATTCCTTGAAAAGAGATCACTGATCCAGGGTGCTGTGAATAACGTATCATTGTCGATGATCAGGAGGCTGTCATCATTGTATTGTTCCAGTTGTGTTCTTAAGAGAGCTTGAACTTCCTTCCCGATTTCAATTTTATTTTCAACAACTATTTCATCCGGCTGTTTATGTTTTGGACTGCAGGCTCCGAAAGAGAGGACTAAAAGGGTCAATATTGAGCGGCTAAAGGCCATTTAATTCATATTTAATTGGAAATTCAAATGAAGCTATGAAATATTTCTAATTAACAGGCAAGAATCATTTGTAATTATGACATCCATCATCAGCACAAACTGATTCCTTCAGCAAATTAGAATAAAAAATATTTTGAAAAAGATCCTTATTTTATCAATTCTCTTCCTGAGTAAATTCATTGTGAATGCACAAACCGGAATAGAGATTTTTTCCAACAAACTCGCTTCCGAGTATCTGAAAAATAAACAAGGTACATTGGTGATCGGTGTATATAACAACGGGGTTCAGCAGATTTTTTATTATGGTGAAAATGAATTAAACAATGGGAAGAAACCCGACTCGACTTCTGTTTTCGAATTGGGCAGCTTAACAGAAACCTTTACAAGTTTGTTATATGCTGATCAGGTGATCAAGGGAAAAATTCATGAGGATGATAAACTGAGTAATTTTCTTCCGGTGGATGTACCGGCTCCCGTTTATCAGAATGTGATCTGCGAGCCTTATCGATCAGATGTGGGATCTCAGTATGATAATGGTTCAGGTGATAATCTGCAATTAAAATTCACTCCCTATATCTGCAAACCGGATACATCAAATGAACCACAGCCAATATTGTTATGTTATTTGTCGACACATACCAGCGGCCTTCCTGACCGGCCATTCAATTTTCATAAAAAGGATAAGATGAATCCTTATGCTGATTATTCTACTGATGATCTCTATGAATTTTTAAGGGGATACCGGATGCTTGAACCCATTGGATTTGATTACCGGCATTCTGAAGTTGGCGTTGCAGTCTTGGGTAAAGCTTTATCCAATAAATCAGGAAAAGATTTTGAAACATTACTTATTGAGAACATTCTTGACAGAATGCAGATGAACGATACCCGGATAAAATTATCTGAAGATCAGAATAAAAGGTTTCTGACGGGGTACACAGTAAAAGGTAAAGCGGCATTACGATGGACCGGTGATACTTATGCGCCAGTGATCGGGTTACATTCAACTCCGGCGGATATGATGAGGTTTTTATCGTTTAACATTTCTTTGAATAAAAGCAGTGTTACTAATTTACTTGATTATACCCACAATCCAAGAATAAGGTCGGGGAAACTCACAGACCCGGGTTTTGAAGTTGGCTTGGGATGGAAAATTAATCCGGCAACTGAACAGTTTAAAAGTGTTGTCTGGCAAAGTGGCCTAACCGGCGGTTTTGCAAGCTATATTGGTTTTAATGAAGCAGAGCATATTGGTGTTTTTGTACTTTCATCAATTTCCGAAGAAGTAAATGAAATTGGGTTAAAAATTCTACAGTCATTTAAAGTAGAGTAAATAAAACTTTTTTTGTGAAATAATGTATAAGTTATTGTCATGAAAAAAATCACACTTATAATTTCATTTATTTTTTTAGGTTTTATAACCGCAGTTTCTCAACCTTTATTGGAATTCAGGGATCATACAACGATGCCTGAAGCACGTGGTGCAATATCAAGTGTATCTGATGGCAGCAATTTGTATGTTATCAATGGGTTTACTGCAGATCAGTTTTCCGGTAAAATAGATAAGTTTAATACAACAGATAACAGTTGGTCAATACTTACTTCAGAATTAATTCCAAGACAATATTCATCTGCAGTAATTCTTGGTGAAGAGCTGTATGTTTTCAACGGTGATGTGAATGATGACAAGTTGAACAGGAAAACCGAAATTGTAAATTTAAAAACCGGAGTAGTTACATTGACAACAGATAATCCACATCCGGCACATGCAGGTGGAGTAGCTGTCTGGAACGATATTATTTATTCTTTCGGAGGAAAAAATTCTCCTGTTGAACCGATGTATTCAAATCGTATGTATTGTTTTGATCCTTCTTCTAAAAGATGGATCAAACTTGCTCCAATGCCGGAAGCAAAAGAAGCGAAGGGAGTAATGGTCGAAGGAAAATTATATGTAATAGGCGGTAACACAGGCAAAGCGTCCAATAGAATTGATATGTACAATACAGAAACAAATACATGGACTCAACTCGCTGATCTGCCTGTAGGGATTTCGGGTAATTCCGTAGTAGCTCACGGAAGTAAGATCTATACATTGTTTGATTCAAAGAATCAGAATTATGTGGGTTGTTATGATATTCCGACAAATACCTTTTCTGTTGTTAAATCGAATAAGATGATCGCAAGAAAAGATGCCGGTGCCCAGGTAATAAATGATAAACTTTACATTTTTGGAGGGAGTACGGATGATAAGTCTAAAAACGTGCTTTCAAGTGTGCAGGTTGCGGATCTGAAGTAGTGAACAGTCTGAGAATTGAAGCTTAGAATTTTTCAAGTTTCATTATATTCAGAATCTATTGTTATTTTCTTTAGTCTTTAAATTGTATTTCGGCATCATTGCGGAATTGTGTACTATTGCCGCTTAATTCAGAATAATGACAATTGAAGAGCAGTTAAAGGAAAGAAGCAATGAAATTTGCGAATTATGTGGTTCAACAGAATCACTTTCAGTATATACAATTCCTCCGGACAAAGGCCCGGGTGCAGAAAGCAGTTTGTATGTATGCGAAAAATGTTTGAGTCAGCTTGAGAAAAAAGCAGAATTAGATCCGGCACATTGGTCTTGTCTGAAAGACAGTATGTGGAGCGAAATTCCTGCAGTACAGGTTGTTTCATGGCGATTGTTGAGTCGCCTGAAAAATGAATCGTGGGCTTCAGATGCAATTGACATGTTGTATCTTGATGATGACACGCTTGAGTGGGCAAAAGCTTCCGGCGATCATCTTGATTCAGCAGCTGATGATATACATAAAGACAGTAACGGTGCTCAGCTTCGCACCGGTGATTCAGTCACGCTTATCAAATCGCTAGATGTAAAAGGATCACAGATAAATGCAAAGATCGGAACTGTTGTAAAGAATATTAAAATTGTTGCGGACAATACAGAGCAGATTGAAGGAAAGATAGAAGGGCAGCAAATTGTAATTTTGACAAAGTTTGTACGTAAATCAGGCTGAGGAATTAAACACTGAGACCACTAAGTTTTTAGCACAAGAGCACATGTGAAGTGAATTTCTATTCTGTGATCTTGTGACAAATTTTAGTGATCTTAGTGTTTGTTTTTTTATTTCCTACCTTAGCAGTAAATGCGCTTTCTCCGGATGAGAACCTCACTGTTTTTCGTACTTTTTATATTCCTCTCTTTAACGGGATTTTCTCAGCTCACCATTATAAATAACAGTTCAGCATCAGCATTGGCTCAGGCAATTGTCGGAAGCGGAATCACTGTAAGCAATGCTACCATGAACACCGGAATAAGTTCAACCGGAACATTTACCTATACAGGATCTAATCTGGGTCTGCCAAACGGCGTGATTTTAACAAGCGGGTATGCATCAGATGTTGCAAGTCCCGGAACTGATTTCAGCAATGTTCAGAATGGGAATAATGTTAACGATGCTGATGTAATTGCAATCAGTTCGCAGGCAAGATACGATGCATGTTTACTTGAATTTGATTTCATTCCTGTATGCGATACTTTACACATTACCTATGTTTTCGGTTCGGAAGAATATCCAAGATACATCAACCAGTATAACGATGTTTTTGCCATGTTCCTTTCCGGACCAAATCCTTCCGGTGGAACTTATTTGTCACAAAACATTGCAACATTGCCGAATGGAACTACACCGGTATCGATTTTCACAGTAAATGGTGGCTGGCCATTAGGAAGCGGTGCGTCAAATCCTGCTTTCTATGTCGACAACTATACAAATCCGAATTCTGATATTGTTTACGACGGATATACCATTCCAATTACTTCTGTAGTTGCTGTTACGCCTTGTCAGACCTATCATATGAAGATCGCTGTCGTTGATGCATTGAATGGTAAATATGATTCCGGAGTATTCATTCAGGGAAATAC
>JBMQEM010000194.1:0-13109 GCA_049363815.1 Bacteroidota bacterium | reverse complement strand
TCACCCAAAGCTTTCAGTCCAACTTCCGCTGAATCTGTTTCGGCTGTCTTGAAGTAGTCGAATACTTCTGCCTGGCGTTCTTCATCAATAATTTCATTGATGAAATAATTAATGTCGATCCGGGTACCGGAGCCGACGATGCTTTCGATCTCTGTTAAGAGTTCGGCCATCTTCAGTCCTTTAGCTTTGCAAATATCATTAAGCGAAATTTTTCGGTCGATGTTCTGGATGAGGTAAACTTTCAATACGCTTTTGTTCACGATTGATTTTACTACCAGATCCATCGGACGATCGATGTCATTTTCTTCTACATACTTTTCAATCAGCTCAAGAAACGGCTTTCCGAATTTCACAGCTTTTCCAGTTCCTACTCCGGTGATGTTCTTCATCTCATCCATTGTGATGGGATACTGAATAGCCATCTCTTCCAATGAAGGATCCTGGAATACTACGAACGGTGGAACGTTTCTTTGCTTGGCAATTTTTTTACGAAGGTCTTTCAGAGCAGCGAATAATTCAGGATCTGCGGCTGCTGTGCCACCACCACCAAATTCATCGTCATCATCACTTTCAGTATTTTCGTAATCATTATCTTCAACAACATTGATAGAAGTCGGATTCTTCAGAAACTCCTTGCCTTCATCTGTTACTTTAAGGGTGCCATATGTTTCAATGTCTTTGGAAAGAAATCCTGCAAGTATTGACTGACGCACTATTGCTGTCCAGAAGCGCTTGCTTTTTTCATCACCTTCACCAAAGATCTCCAGCTGGTCATGCTGATGCAACTTGATCGCATTTTCTGCATTTCCGGTAAGCAGATTCACGATGTGTTCCATTGCAAATTTTTCTTTCACAGCTAACACTGCTTCAAGAACCAGAGCAACTTCTTCTTTTCCATCGAAACTTTTCTTCGGATTATTGCAGTTATCACATTCACCGCAGTTGTCTTCTGTATAAAATTCTCCGAAGTAACTTAACAACACTCTTCTTCGACAAACTGAAGTTTCAGCATAACCGACAGTCTCCAGCAAAAGTTGTTTACCAACCTCCTGCTCTGCTACCGGTTTACCTTTCATGAATTTTTCCAGCTTCTCAATGTCTTTGTAGCTGTAGAAAGTCACACATCTTCCTTCGCGGCCATCTCTTCCGGCACGACCGGTTTCCTGGTAATAACCTTCCAGACTTTTTGGAATATCATGATGGATCACAAAACGTACATCCGGTTTATCGATTCCCATTCCAAAAGCGATCGTTGCAACGATGACATCGATCTCTTCCATCAGAAATTTATCCTGCGTCTCAGCGCGGACCGACGCTTCCAATCCAGCGTGATATGGTAATGCGCGGACACCATTCACTGCAAGCGTAGAAGCGATCTCTTCGACCTTTTTCCTGCTTAGACAATAAACGATTCCTGATTTGCCCGGATGCTGGCGGATAAACTTGATGATCTCTTTTGCCACATCCACCTTGGGACGAACTTCATAATTCAGATTCGCACGATTGAAGGATGCTTTGTATACATCGGCATCCATCATTCCAAGATTTTTCTGAATATCGAGCTGTACTTTTGGAGTTGCAGTTGCTGTCAATGCAATGATCGGAACCTTTCCTATAGCTTCTATGATCGGACGAAGACGTCGATATTCAGGACGGAAGTCGTGACCCCATTCTGAAATACAATGCGCTTCATCGATAGCGAAAAAAGAAATATTTACCCCGCGCAAGAATTCAACATTCTCGTCCTTTGTAAGTGATTCCGGAGCGACGTATAATAATTTCGTCTTTCCTGATTTCAGATCCTTCTTTACTGTTGCTATCTCTGCTTTATTGAGAGATGAATTTAAAAAGTGAGCGACCCCTTCTTCGTTACTGAATCCACGCATTGCATCGACCTGATTTTTCATCAAGGCGATCAATGGAGACACAATAACAGCTGTCCCCTCCATAATTAAGGCCGGTAACTGATAACACATCGACTTGCCACCACCGGTGGGCATGATGACGAATGTATCTTTACCTGCTAATACTGATTGGATAATTGCTTCCTGCTCTCCCTTGAATTTGTCGAAGCCAAAGTACTTCTGCAAATAACTTTTCAAGGGTTTCTCTGCCACTAACATTACAATTGTTTGGTTTTTAAGGTAATATAATAAAATAAACTATTTATTTCCCGTGTTTATGGAATAAAAATAAATAATTTTGCCGAATAAGTACCTGAAAAACGTCTGAATCTTAAAAAAAGTTTATTCTATTGAAAAAATCATCTCACATTAAGAAGCTGGCTATGAGCACGCTGGACATAGAAGCGGAGTCAATCAGCCATCTGAAAAAATTTATTAACGACCAGTTTGTCGATACTGTTCACTTTCTCACGTCCATCAAAGGAAGAATTGTTGTAACTGGTATTGGCAAAAGCGCCATAATCGCTCAGAAGATCGTTGCCACTTTTAACTCAACAGGCTCCCCATCCATCTTTATGCATGCTGCTGATGCCATTCATGGCGATCTGGGCATCATTCAGAAAAATGATGCTATTATCTGCATCTCTAAATCCGGCGACACTCCTGAGATCAAAGTACTGGTCCCATTGTTAAAGAACTGGGGGAACAAGCTGATCGCTATCGTTGGGAATACCGATTCTTACCTTGGAAAGAACTGCGACTTTGTCCTAAACACCTTTGTTGCAAAGGAAGCTTGTCCTAACAACCTCGCTCCAACAAGCAGTTCAGCTGCTCAACTCGCCATGGGTGACGCACTTGCTGTTTGCCTGCTCGATGAAAAAGGATTTTCAAGTAAAGATTTTGCGAAGTATCATCCGGGTGGCGCACTTGGAAAAAAACTTTATCTGAAAGTAAAAGATATTTATCCGAATAATGCAGCACCTAAAGTGAACATAGATGAGGACATCAGAAAGGTGATCGTGGAAATTTCTTCCAACCGCTTAGGAGCAGTGGCAGTCCTGAACAAAAACAAACTCGCTGGAATTATCACAGATGGCGATATCAGAAGAATGTTGCTCGACAATAAGGAGATCACTGGCATCACAGCCAAGTCTATCATGAATTCAAAACCAAAGGTCACTAATAAAGAAGAGATGGCAGTTGATGCATTGCAAATCATGAAGCAACATAATATATCACAACTGATCGTCGTTGAAAAAGAGAAATATGTTGGGATGATACACCTTCATGATTTGATAAGGGAAGGCATACTTTAACTTATAACTATTAACGTCAGGATCGATCAAGGCTATTTTTGATTGAAAGAAAAAAGGATGAAGCAATATATCAAGTGCTGATCACCAATTACCAATTACTACTTACTTAAAAAAGTTATCTTTACCGCCCCAATGGCATTATTTTCCAATTCAAACAGTCAAACCGGCGAGATGTCTTTTTTAGGTCATCTTGAAGCACTTAGGTGGCATATATTCCGATCTGCGGTTGCTGTCATGGTGCTGGCTGTCGTATTCTTTTTTTTCAAAGAGTTTCTTTTTGATGATGTATTGCTGGCTCCCAAGCATCCTGACTTTCTTACTTATCGGGCACTGTGTGCAATTTCGCATCGTGTGGGATTAGGAGAAGATCTCTGCATTTCAGTAATGCCATTTTCACTGATCAGTACGGATCTTTCTGCACAGTTCACAACACATATGTGGGTTGCATTCATAGCTGGATTCGTGGTAAGCTTTCCTTATATCATCTGGGAATTGTGGCGTTTTATTAAACCGGCTCTTACAACTACGGAAAGAAAATTTGCAACTGGAATTGTATTTTATACTTCATTCCTTTTTCTGACCGGAATACTTTTCGGCTATTATGTTATCACACCAATGACTGTTAATTTTCTGGGTAGTTATCAGGTCAGCGCAGAAGTCAGTAATACGATCACACTCGATTCGTTCATTTCAACAGTCACTACAATGACACTGATAGCAGGTATTGTCTTCGAACTTCCAATGCTTGTTTATTTTCTTTCGAGAATTGGAGTTCTTACACCGAAATTCATGCGTGATTACAGACGACATGCAACAGTAGTCATTCTCATTCTTGCAGCTGTCATTACACCTACCTCCGACGTTACTACGCTAATGCTTGTGGCAATTCCACTTTATTTCCTGTATGAGATCAGCATATTTGTAAGTGCATATGTTCTCCGCAGTAAAAAAACTACTACTTAATCACTTAAAAATGGAAAATCAGGTTCAGGAATTCAACAACTATCGCGAAAAGATGAATGAACGGATATTGTCGCAAGATAATCTTGTTCTGAAACGTTTATTCAATCTCGATACAAACACTTATGCAGATGGAGCGATTAATGTAAAGACCAAAGAAATGCTTGGACTGGTTGCTTCAATGGTTTTGCGCTGCGATGACTGTATCAAATACCATTTAGGAAAATGTAAAGAGGCAGGAGTTTCAACTGAAGAAGTTTTCGAAGTATTTGCCATTGCAAATATAGTGGGCGGAACGATTGTGATTCCACATTTACGAAGAGCAGTTGAATATTGGGACGCTATATAATGAATAACGAATAACGGATAACGAATAACGGATAACGGACAAAAAATGAAACTACGTGCTGAACAACTGGTAAAGCGATACAAACAACGGACAGTTGTGAACAATGTTTCTATTGAGGTTTCTCAAGGTGAAATTGTGGGGTTGCTGGGACCGAACGGTGCGGGGAAGACGACTTCTTTTTATATGATCGTCGGACTGATCAAGCCAAATGAAGGCGAAATTTTTCTGGAGAATGAAAAGATCACTGATTTACCAATGTATAAACGCGCACAGCGCGGCATCGGATATCTTGCACAGGAAGCAAGTGTATTCCGAAAACTAAGTGTTGAAGATAATATCAAAGCCGTTCTTGAATTAACTGACCTCAGCAAGGAACAACAGGCAAAAAAACTTGAATCATTGCTAGATGAATTCGGATTGCAAAGGATCCGTGCCAGTCGTGGTGATCTTTTGTCAGGAGGAGAGCGACGAAGAACTGAAATTGCCAGAGCACTTGCAGTCGATCCGAAATTCATTCTGCTGGATGAACCATTTGCAGGTGTGGATCCGATTGCGGTAGAAGATATCCAGGCAATTGTTTCACATCTGAAAGAAAGAAACATAGGCGTTCTGATCACTGATCACAACGTACATGAAACACTAACGATTGTTGACCGGGCTTACCTCCTATTTGAAGGAAAAATACTGAAAGCCGGCACTGCACAAGAACTTGCCGATGATGAGCAGGTTCGGAAGGTTTATCTTGGGCAGAATTTTGAACTCAGAAAATGACCCGGACCTAATGGATTTCCAATTACCGGGACTCTATTTTTTTTTCTGGCTAAGACGAAATAATTGATACTGTAAAGTCACTAATTACTACTCACTAATTCATAGGTAAAATTTTCCATGATCGGATTACTCAGTAACTTTTTACAAGCCTCTTCAACTTTTAAACTTGCCTCTTCCTTAGAAGATGCTTCTATTTCAAGAGTGATATGCTTTCCAATTCTGACATTTTCTATTTCAGACAAGCCCATGTTTTTCAATCCGTGAGAAACTGCTTTTCCTTGCGGGTCCAACAATGCTTTCAGTGGCATGACATTGATCTCTGCTGTGAATTTCATATCAATTAATTTTTTCTGTTAGTAGGTTTTTGATCAGCGACAAAAGTACGTATAAGATAATAATGATGGGAATTGCCGCTAAATTAAATATAGCAATCAGAATGGCTGACAAAATGATCAGAATGTACTGGAACTGATTTGATTTCCAGTCGAGTTTTTTGAATTTCAATGAAAACAAAGGTAATTCTGCTATCAGCAAATAAGAAAGCAAACCGGTAAGAAGAAGTATGAATACATGATTGAGAATTAAACCATCAAATCTTCCGGGGTATTGAATCAGGATCAATGGAAGTGAAATAACAATCATTGTGCAGGCAGGTGTAGGTAGTCCGATGAATGAAACAGACTGTCTTGTATCAAGATTGAATTTAGCAAGCCTTATCGCCGAAAAAACAGTAAGGATGAAAGGTAAAAACTGCACGATCATCCTCAAATTTTGATCTGCTATTGCTGATGAAAAATCCGACATCTGTAACAACTTGAAAAGGATTGCACCCGGAACAAATCCGAAAGTGACCATATCAGCCAAAGAATCGATCTGCTTGCCGAAATCAGGATTGGATCCTACCCTTCTTGCGATCATTCCATCAAGCAGGTCAAAAAATGCAGCGAGTAAAACAAAATAAGCTGAAATATCAAGCCGGTTTCGAAAGATCATTACAGCAGCAATGCATCCGCAAAAAAGGTTCAGACAAGTAAGGAAATTAGGTATTTGTTTTTTCATTAAATTGATTGGTACTGCGAACTTTTTTAGTTGAGGAGATTTACTTCTTGTTTCAACTTGTGAAACCATTCACCCATGGAAATGGAGCTTTCACAAATTGCCAGATGAAAAAACTGACAGAAACATTCCGGTCCAATAATCTACTTTAACCGGTTCTGTAAGATTTGGTCCAAAAGTAGTTTTTCCTGATGAAATATCAACTTTTCTGCTTTTTAAGATTCTGGATTTTGGCTAAATTTAAAGGTTTTTAGTTAACAATGCGGTAGAAATTCAGAGCAAAATGTCTGTATGAAATGTATTGAAATGCCCGTCGTTATTGAGGTTAATGACATTCGGACCACAAACATTTCAATCAGACTACGAGTATAATCTATTGTTCAAAAAATAAAAACCGTTCGCCAAAATGTCAAGGGCCATACTAGCTAAAATGCTAATTTTACCACTTAAGTTCTCTCTGAATAATTAAAATATAGCAATGGTTTGTCCGTTTGTCGTGCTGAACCATAATAACCAACCTATGAAATTATTAAACCTTGTTTTTTCTGCTTCGATTCTCGCTTGCGTAAGTTCCCCTGTCTTTTCTCAGGCACCAAAATACAGCAATGAATTTCTTTCAATTGGCGTCGGTGGTCGCGGGATGGGTATGGCCGGTGCAGTTGCTGCCAGTTCTAATGATGCAACGTCAGCATATTGGAATCCTGCCGGTTTGAATGGTTTTGAATCTGACCTGCAGATCTCGGCAATGCACTCAGAACTTTTCGCCGGTATTGCCAAATTTGATTATGCAACTCTTGCAACTCATATCGATGATAAGCGGACAATTGGTTTTTCAATTATCCGTTTCGGAACTGACGACATTCCAAATACACTGGACCTTGTCGATGCTTCAGGATTTATCGACTATTCACGGATTACCAGTTTTTCCATCGCTGATTACAGTTTTATTTTCTCTTATGCGAAAAAATCCTCTATTGAAGGATTGAATTACGGAGGGAATGCCAAGATCATTCACCGCAAGGTCGGCGACTTCGGTAAAGCCTGGGGCTTCGGATTTGATCTTGGAGCACAATACAAAAAAGACAAATGGCTATTTGGAGTGCAGGCAAAAGATGTGACTTCAACTTTTAATGCATGGAGCTACAATACGGAATTACTTGAAGAGTCTTTTGTAAAAACCGGAAATGAAATTCCGAAAAACACTACAGAGGTCACTTTACCGAAATTGATCTTAGGTGCCGGTTACAAATGGGATCTGTCAAAAAAGATCACTGCGCTTGTTGAACTTGACGCAGACCTGACTTTCGATGGACAAAGAAACGTTTTGATCGGATCAGATCCGCTGAGTATTGACCCGCACTTCGGATTTGAACTTGGGTATAGTAATTTTATTTTCCTGCGTGGTGGAGTTCAGAATATTCAGAAAGTGAAAAATTTTGATGACACTCAAAGCACGATCATGCAGCCGAACATTGGTCTGGGTATCAAGATCGGAAAACTTACCATAGATTATGCACTTGCCAATTTAACTTCAACCGAATTCCTCCCATCTAATATTTTCTCCCTTAAGTTAGATATCAATAAACACAGTACTCCGAAATAATTAACCAATGAAAAAACTTTTACTACTATTAAACTTTCTGATCATTTCCTTGCTTGTGAATGCACAAGGTCCGTATGAAAATGACTGGATAAGATATAATCAGGAGTATTATAAAATAAAAATCGCTCAGGAAGGGATTTACAGGATCGGCCTTAGCACATTAACTCAGGCAGGTTTTTCCGTTTCGTCACTCGACCCCAGAAAAATTCAACTTTTTCATAACGGCCAGGAAGTAGCAATTTATCTTGAAGGTGAAAATGACGGTACCTTTGATGCTTCTGATTTTATTGAATTCTACGGAACAAAAAATGATGGTAGTCTGGATACAAAACTTTACGCTGATCCATATTTACAACCTGCAGTTGAATTCAGTATTGCAAATGATACTTCTGTTTATTTCCTTACCTATAACCCTACTGCAAACGGTTTACGTCTGACATTGGAGAATGACACCAATTATTCTTCCTATACACCTTCCAATTATTTTATCAGAGAAGTTTATAAAGGGGGAATAGATGTCCCGAATTTTGGTGTGTATTTTGGATATAACCGTGGAAGAAATCCTGAATCAATCGAGTATACAGAAAGTGAAGGCTGGGGAGCTGTCTTTGGAAATTTCTCGGCAGGAAATTATCCGATTACTTTTTCTGTACCAACAGCTAACATTTATTCTGCAGGTCCCGACATTCATGTTACAACTACAGTCGGAGGCGTAAACAATCTTGAACATAACTTCACTCTTACTTATCAGGGAAACAATTATGCTGATACAGTGTATTATGCTCAGACTTTAAGACGACTGGAATTTTTTCATCCTGCAACAACATTTACTTCACCTACAACAAATTTCACTTACAGTGTAAGTACGACACCAGTCACTGTTACTGATTACAGTATGATGTACAGTTTGTATGTCAAATATCCACACACCTGGGATCTTGAAGGGAGTACATCTTTCAAACTTCAGATTCCGGATGCATCGGGCCAATCAATGACGAGGGCGGATATTACTAACTTCAATGGCGGCTCTGCTCCTATTCTGTATGACCTGACCAACAACAGAAGAATTCTGGTGAGTCAATCAGGTGCAACTTATCAGACTTTGATCGGTAATAATGGCTCTTCAACTCCTAAAGTCTGTTACCTCACCAATGCAAGTCTGATCGGCTATCCATCTGTTTCAAAGATCTCTTACGTACAGAATAATCTCGGCTATTTTAATGACTACAGCACGATGTCAGTGGATTCTGCATTCCTGATCATTACTAACAGAGGCTTATGGAATCAGGCAAGGACCTATGAAGCACATCGTGACTTAACTGAGAATAACCGTGCACTTCTTATTGATGTTGCAGAATTATATGATCAATTTGCTTACGGTATAAATAATCATCCACTTGGAATTAAGAATTTCTCACGATGGTTATTAGATACATGGACGGTTGCTCCACCTTCACATATGCTCATCCTTGGAAAGTCAATTTCTTCAGCTAATTTCAGGATGAATCAGGGGCAACAATCTCTTTGTCTGGTCGCATCTTACGGTGTTCCGCCATCTGATATGTTGTTTACTGCAGGTATCAATGGTTCTGTATGGGCTCCGAAAATTCCGATTGGCAGGGTCAGTGCCGTCGATGGTACAGAGATCCTGAATTATCTCGACAAAGTAATCGAATACGAAGCTGCACAATCAGGTCCACCACAACCCTGGATGAAAGAGATCCTGCATTTTGGCGGTGGTAACAATGTTCCTCAACAAGAAACCTTGGCATCGTATCTACGGAGCTATGAAGAAATAATGGAGGATAGTGCATATGGTGGTCATGTTACTACTTACCTGAAGAATTCTCCTGATCCCATTGTCACAAACTTATCTACAAGTCTGCAGAATCAAATTGATTCAGGAATATCGATCATGACTTTCTTTAGTCATGCTTCAGGAGCAGGCTTCGATATAAGCACTGATGAACCATCAGCCTACTCCAACCGGGGAAGATATCCTGTAGTGGTTGCTAACTCCTGCTTTGCAGGAGATTTTCATACGGACGTTAAAAGTGTCAGTGAAAAATTTGTACTTGAGCCGCAGAAAGCAGCAATCGCATTTCTGGCAAGTGTAGGACAAGGTGTTCCGAATTATCTTGACCCCTATTCACGTGCGCTATTTGAAAACACTTCACACAAACATTATGGATCGACAATAGGTCAATTGGTGGTTCACACTATTCAGGACCTGGAGCCATTTGGTAGTGAAGGTTACAAGATCGTATCGCAGGAAATGTCGCTACAGGGGGATCCTTCACTGAGATTTAATTCTTTCCAGAAACCGGACTATTCAGTAACAGAACCGAACATCAGTTTTTCGCCATTATCAATTACAACAGATATTGATTCATTTGAAATTTCTGTTACCACACGAAATTTCGGAAAAGCCGTAGCTGATTCATTTACTGTGAAAGTAACAAGAACGTTTCCTGACAACGCCGATTCTGTTTATGTTTTCACAATAGGAAATTGCTACTATTCCAATACGATCAATTTTAACGTCGCAACCGGAGGATTTGCTGCTGCAGGTCTGAACAGAATCACCGTTCACGTAGATCAGCCGGATTCAGTTGACGAATATGATAATTTATTCAACAACACAGCGACAACACAATTCTTCATTACTTCAAAAGATATTGTTCCTGTTTATCCACCGAAGTATGCAATTCACCCATTCAACACGGTTACATTGAAGGCTAGTACAGCAAATCCTTTTGCACCCGTAAATGCTTACAAATTTGAAATTGACACAATTGATCTTGATATTAAAGATGCCACACCGGGAGCGCAAACAAGTCCTTTGTACCGCTTTACAACCGTATCAGACAGTGGTGGCGTAATCTCATGGACCCCTCAGGGATATAATTTACAAGACAGCGTTGTTTATTTCTGGAGAGTTGCAAATGATTCTATCCAGTATGATACATCATTCAAATGGCAGCAAAGTTCTTTTCAATATATAAGTGGAAAGACCGGTTGGTCGCAATCACATTTCGATCAGTTCAAAGAAGATAAATACACCAATATCACTTTTGATCATTCTACCCGCACCTTTGATTTTATTTTCAATAATTTTTCCTTGCAAGTCCTTACTATGGGACAACCTACTGCAAGTACATTTAACACAGTAGGCTATTACTTCAACAATTCACCACAAGAATATAATGGTTGTCAGGTCACCCCTGCAGTCATGGTTGCTATACTGGATTCTATTTCGCTTCAGCCAATCTCGACTTGTGGAAATAATTTTGGACAGGCCAATCAATTTATCCCTGACCCATTGACACCTTGTGGTTCCGGAAATGTTATTGGAACAATACCAGGATGTAACAGGACGAGACCTGAAAATTATTTTATCTACAGGTATAATTCTCCTGCACAAATGGTAAGCTTTGACAGTCTCATGAATGCTATTCCTAATGGGCAGTACATCCTGATGTATTCATGGTTTACAGACAACTATTCTACTGTAGATCCATTATTTTACAACGCACTAACCTCTCTGGGCTTCAATACTGGTTCATTGGGAGATAATACTCCTTATGCCTATTTTCTTCAAAAAGGTTTTCCGGCAACACGACAAGAAGTTCACTCCGGAAGTCCAACTGATACGATCCAATTAAACACTACATTAAACTCACATTGGAACAGAGGTTCTGTTACTTCAACTACCCTTGGTCCATCTTCGAATTGGGAAAGTTTACACTGGAATCAACGTCCGCAAGAAAATCAAGCATTTGAAGATTCTGTTTCAGTTTCAATTTACGGTTTGAATGCATTGTTGAATACATGGGATCTTTTAAAATCCGGAATACAATATCAGTCCGGAAAGGATACAACACTTGCATGGATAGATGCCGGAGTCTATCCTTATATCAGACTGGAAACCTTTATTCAGGATGATTCTTTAAAAACTCCGGCTCAATTAACGTATTGGAGAGTGTACCATACAGAAGTACCGGAATGTGCATTGAATCCGAATTACGTTTATGATTTTCATGGCAATCCACTTACCGAAGGTGATACCATTCGTCTTTCAATCGGTATAGAAAACCTTAGTAATATCTCAATGGACGATAGTCTGAATGTGGAATTTTACATGTATAACAGTTCGAGAACCCGAATTGATGTTGAGACTAAAATAATGCAAGATTCTTTACGTGCCAATCAATCGTTAGTTGCCAGCATTGCTATTGATTCAACTTTTGGATTGTCAGGTAACAACAGTTTATGGATAGATGTAAATCCATATAACTCCAAACACCAGGCTGAGAAATATCACTTCAATAACATTGCAGAGATCAAGTTCAAAGTTGAACGGGATAACATCAATCCAATTCTTGATGTAACTTTCGATGGTATTCATATTCTCAATGGGGATGTTGTATCTGGAAAACCGGAAATCGTTGTTCAATTACATGATGAGAATAAATTCCTGGCACTGAATGACCCATCGAAATTTAAATTACGACTGACCACACCTGGTTCAGGTACACAAATAAATTTAAACTTCGATTCCCTGTTTTTTGGAGATGCATTACACTTCACTCCTGCTGTCCTTCCTAAAAACAGTTGCAAAATAAACTGGAATCCTATACTTGCTGAAGATGGAATTTACACGATCGATGTCTCTGCAACAGATAAAAGTCTGAATGCCTCCGGAAAATATAATTACAAGATCCAGTTTGAAGTGATCAACAAATCAACGATCACTGAAGTATTAAATTACCCGAATCCATTTTCAACGGCAACACGATTTGTATTCACATTGACAGGAAATGAAATTCCGACGCACATGAAAATTCAGATCATGACCATCTCCGGTAAGATCGTTCGGGAGATCATGTTAAATGAACTCGGAAACATTCATGTCGGAAGGAATATCACTGAATATGCATGGGACGGCAAAGATGAATTCGGAGATCAACTTGCCAATGGCCTTTACCTCTATCGTGTAGTGACAGACCTCAATGGAATGTCAATTGAAAAACGCGAAACGGAAGCGGATAAATATTTTAAGAAGGGTTGGGGAAAAATGTATCTTATGAGATAAATGTTCAAAGTTCAAAGTTCAAAGTTCAAAGTTCAAAGTTCAAAGTTCAAAGTTC
>JBMQEM010000193.1:0-3271 GCA_049363815.1 Bacteroidota bacterium | reverse complement strand
CAATTGCCACTATGTATGACGGGGATTCTGCTTTGTGATTGAAAATGACGATCCATATTAAGAGAGAACACAGATAAAGCAATCTGAAATCGAAATCTTTAAAACGCTGGATTTTTATGAGAGGAAGAAGGAAGAGAAATATTCCACTTAACAGTACAATTGTTTTCGAAGGCTCAACAGAAAACCATGAACTAATGATACCAAGAACTGAAATTCCTTGCGATTGAGAATGGTCATCAGCCAATAATACTCCCCAGTTTTTGTATTGAATAATCAACGTTTGCAGATCAGTAAATATCAAAGGAAGTGCTGCGAGAATGACGAACCAGAATGCAGACCACAATACGAACTTCCATTTGTTATCGTAGAATAAAAACAAAACACAGGCAAGTATGCCGGTAAGTTTTATGTAAAAACAGATCATGATGAGAAAAGTTGCTAATGGAAATTTCCCCTTTTCCATAGAAACGAATGCAAAGAGCAGCAAGCCGGCAATCATTGCATTACTTTGTGAGTTTTGCAATGATGTTAGCAATTCAATAAATGAGAATGACAAAATAAAAAATTTACTTTTAGAAGTTAATTTTGGTAATTGTAATACTCCATAATATAAAAGCAGGCAGTTCAATAGATCCCAGATGACAAGCCCGATCCAATCAGGCAAGTAATAAAATGGCAACATTAAAGCTGCAAAAGTCGGACTATACTTATAGTAATCTCCATATTCATCATTGTACTGTCCGTATAAATTTACTCCATCTACAAGGTGCTTGAAAGAAGTTTTAAAAATGACATAGTTGTTGTAAAATGTCTGTTTATGCCCCCAGAAAATTTTTTCACCCAATGCGAGTTTTTGAATACTATCAGCCAGAGTTACCAAAACAAATATCCAAAGTAAATATTTGAGAAGTTTTATATAATCGAATTTTTCAGAATTTGCTCCGGCGATGATCATTGAAGCGAAGAAAGGAAAACTTTTGGCGAAATCCTAAAAAATAACGAATAACTATTAATACTATTGTATCGCAAATATTGAAATGTAAAAATCGTTAAGCAATTAAATTACTACAACAATGAAAAGCTCCAGGTTTTATCTCCTTACACTAATTGCGGCAATTTTCATTTCAATCAATTCACATGGACAGTCAACTTTAAAATTCACCTTCTATTTTAAAACCGCTCAAAGTAGTCCTGAAAATAAAGAACTCTCCAGATTCAGAACGTTTTATAAATCGCTGGATAGCTTAGCAATTGTTTCAGTTAATATAAAAGGATTTTGTGATGACAGAGGTTCATCAACTTACAACGAAATCCTTTCCAGCAATCGGGCAGTAGCGATCAAAAATTATTTAACATCATCTATCGATTCAACTTTAATTAAAAGTGCGATTGGCATGGGCGAGATACAACCTGACTTGAATTCAAACGACCTTGACAAACAAAGAAGAAACAACAGACGTGCAGATCTGGAAATTTTAGTTACATCCCCTGTAAAGGACAAATCGAAATCGGCAATTGCTTTTGAACCGCAGGGCAATCTGGAATACCCAAAACAAAAAAATCTGCTAACAGATAGTATTAGTGTTGGTGATAAAATAGTTTTACAGAATATTCTGTTCGAAGGCGGCAAAAGAAAATTATTACCGGTTTCCTACAAAGCACTTGACCAGCTAATATCAACATTAAAAAGTAAACCTCAATATCATATTATGATCCTTGGCCATGTTTGTTGCTCTGATCCCGGACTGGATGGAGTCGATCATGAAACAGGCATAAGAAATCTATCCGTTGTCAGAGCACAAACAATTTATAATTACCTTGTAAAAAACGGAATCGACGAAAAGAGATTACAGTCAAAAGGAATGAAAGGCGAATTTCCGACAGGACTGGGGGATTATTTTGATCGGAGGGTGGAGATTGAGATTACTTCTGTTAATCAATAATTACTGCTGTCCGATAAAACTAATTTCTCTGGATGGAAATTCTAGCGGCCAGTTCTTGACTTCATTTTATGAATAATTTTGCGAAACGTAGGACTCCACGAATAAAACTTGCTTTATTTTTGATTTATTCAAAAATGAAACTGTGTCCCTTAGAAAACGAATGGATCCTTACAGGATGACCGTGTTCGTACCAAAATGCACAAGGGAAAAAAAAGATGCGGGCCTTCGGCCCGCATCTTTTTTTCCCTTGTGCATTATATAAGGCAACAAATGTCATCCTGTAAGGACCCATTCGTTTTCTAAGGGACACGTTATAATTTTTTTATCATTTAAATTTTGTCAGCGAATAGTGAGGCTTGCTATACATTTATTATCCTAAAACTTGCTTTAACATAAAATTTTCATCTTAAATAGCAAAGTTTAATTTTTATCGGACAGTTGCGATTAATAATTACTAATCTATTTTTTCTGGTAAGGCCTTATGATAAGTCGAATCGCTCTGTCATAAGAAAAATAATTCCAGATCCAATTGAACAAAACAATTACACGGTTTCGGAAACCAACAAGCAACATCAGGTGAATGAATAACCATGCAAGCCATGCAAAAAAACCTTTCATGTGAATGAATTTTATATCTGCAACAGCTCTGCTTCGGCCAATAGTTGCCATTGAACCTTTATCTACATAAACAAATTTCTTCCATTCACTTTTTGGTTTTTGTGAATTGAGATTTTTTGCCAGATTTTTTGCTTGCTGAATTGCAACAGGCGCAACCATAGGATGTGCACCACTTTGCATTGAAGCTACATCGCCTATAGCAAAAATATTTTCGTCTGAAATCAAATGATTCGTATCGTCAACTATCAATCTATTTCCTCTTGCAACAGAAGCTGCATCAAAGCCTTGAGGAAAATGGCCCTTCACTCCTGCTGTCCATATGAGGGAACTTGTTTCGATCACTGATCCATCTGCTAAAATCGCTTCGTGCCCGTTAAAAGATTTCAATTGTTTTTTCATCAACAGATTCACGCCCATTTCTTCCAACTGCTTTTTTGCCTGGCGCTTGGCGTAATCCGACATAGCATCAAGCACATTTTCTCCTGATTCAAGAATTGAAATATTCATCATCTTAAAATCAAGCTCGGGATAATCACATGGCAAAACATGTCTTTTCAGTTCTGCCAAAGCACCACTGATCTCAACACCTGTAGGTCCGCCACCAACGACTACAAAGTTCATCATGCGCATTTGTTCTTGTTTTGACGTGACAAGCAAAGCAGCTTCGAATTTTTGCAAAACAAACGAACGGATGCTCAAAGCATCTGTTA
>JBMQEM010000192.1:0-43567 GCA_049363815.1 Bacteroidota bacterium | reverse complement strand
CTGTTTAAAAACCCTTTGGGTTCTCAACGTTTTTCTTTGCATAGATACTTGTGTTAAAATTACCTCTTGGGAGTGTCCATTTCGAAACTCGAATTACGAATTACGATTTTTACTACCTTCGCACCTTATGCCCACTCGCAAAAACATCGCCATTTTAGGCTCTACAGGAAGTATCGGAACACAAGCTTTGGAAGTTATCCGCGAACAGTCTTCGCATTTCAATGTGGAAGTGCTGACGAGTAACAGCAATGCAGCATTACTGATCCGTCAGGCGGAAGAATTTTCACCGGAAGTTGTCGTCATTGCTGATGAAAGCAAATACGAAGAAGTTCGCACTGCCCTTCGGGAACTTCCGATAAAAGTTTATGCCGGTTCAGATGCAATATCCGATGTGGTCTCATTACCGGATGTGGATATGGTTCTGACGGCGCTGGTTGGTTATGCCGGATTAAAACCTACTCTTAAAGCTCTTGAAGCAAAGAAAAATATTGCGCTTGCGAATAAAGAAACATTAGTTGTAGCAGGTGAACTTGTCACTTCGCTGGCGATTGAAAATAATTGCAACATCTTTCCAATCGACTCCGAACATTCTGCGATCTTTCAATGTCTGGTCGGCGAGGCGCATAATGCAGTGGAGAAAATTTATCTCACTGCTTCCGGAGGTCCATTCCGTGGACGTGACAGAGAATATCTTTCTTCTGTCAGAAAGGAACAAGCGCTGAAACACCCAAACTGGGACATGGGCGCCAAGATCACGATCGATTCGGCAACGCTGATGAACAAAGGACTTGAAATGATCGAAGCCCGTTGGCTTTTCGGTCTGGAACCGGATCAGATCGATGTAATCGTTCATCCTCAGAGTATTATACACAGCATTGCACAATTCGAAGACGGTTCAATGAAAGCACAGATGGGCTTGCCGGATATGAAACTGCCGATCCAGTATGCTTTAGGGTACCCAAAACGTCTGAAATCAACCTTTCAACGGTTCGATTTTATGAATTATCCTTCTCTGACTTTCGAATCGCCTGATACAGAAACTTTTCGTAATCTTGCAATGGCAACCATTGCTATGAAAAAAGGCGGAAATATGCCTTGTATCATCAATGCGGCAAATGAAATTGCAGTCGCAGCCTTCCTGAAAGATCAGATCGGTTTTCTGGAGATGAGCGACCTCATCGAAGACTGCATGAACAAGATCGCTTTCGTGAAAAAACCTTCTTATGAAGATTATGTAACGACTGACGAAGAAACACGTAGAAGAGCACTCGAATTTTTAAGTGTTCAATCCGTTCCTAAATTAAAATAATAAAGGATCCGGTTTAGCGTTACCATCCGAAGTTGAATTCAAATACCTACAGCTCGAATCAAGGTCTAAGCACTAACAACAATCCGCAATCCGAAATTCGCAATCCGAAATAATTAAACAACTCAATAACCAATTCCTATAAATGTCAGCTTTAATCATGGCCGCCCAGCTTATTCTGGGTCTTTCAATACTCGTTACACTTCACGAATTAGGACATTATCTCGCTGCACGTGCCTTTGGCATTCGTGTAGAGAAATTCTATCTGTTCTTCGATGCGTGGGGATTTAAGTTTTTCAGCTTCAGAAAAGGCGATACAGAATATGGTCTTGGCTGGTTACCGCTTGGTGGCTATGTGAAGATCGCAGGAATGATCGACGAGAGTATGGATAGTGAAGCACTGAAAAAACCTGCTGAGCCATGGGAGTTCAGAAGTAAGCCGGCATGGCAGCGCCTGATCGTAATGATTGGCGGTGTGACGATGAACGTGCTGCTTGGTATTGCTATTTACACCATGACATTATTGAATTTTGATAAAGAATATCTGAGTAACGATAATGTAACTGACGGAATTTATGCATACGACCTTGGACAAAAGATCGGTCTGCAGAACCATGATAAGATCGTAGCTATTGACGGAAAAAAATTCGATCGTTTCAATGATCTTGTTTCTTCACGTGTAATTTTAGGATCAACGATCACAGTGTTGCGTGACGGAAAAGAAATTACGCTTCCTGTTCCTGATGGTTTTTACCGTGAAACGATCAAAGCAGGAAGAGGAAGTTTTATTTCACCTTTTCAGGCACATTTAGAAGTTGACAGCATCATCAAAGACATGCCGGCAGAAGCGGCAGGATTGCAGATGAAAGATAAGATCGTTAGTGTAAACGGAGTTCGGACATTTTCAATGGAAGCTTGTCGTAAGATCATCAGTGAAAACAAAGGAAAGCCAATCACTTTACAGATCGTCCGCGGCGCTGACACTTCAATGATTCAGCCTGTTGTAAATGATTCCGGAATTATCGGTATCCGTTACCATAGCGAAATGGGAAATTATGCGCTGACAAAATATTCAGAAGGAACAGCATTGAAATACGGAGCCAGCGATGCCAAGGAAGCAATCGTTTCAAACATCAAAGGTCTCAAACAAATTTTCACCGGAAAAGAAAAAGCAAGTGATTCACTGCAAGGTCCTATCGGAATTGCAACGATCTATGGCGGAGTCTGGGACTGGTATCGTTTCTGGACGATCACAGGATTACTTTCTATGGTACTTGCTTTCATGAATATTTTACCAATACCTGCTCTAGACGGTGGACACGTGGTCTTCTTAGTTATAGAAGCCGTAACCCGCAGAAAATTCTCCGACAAATTTATGGAGCGCGCTCAAGTTACAGGTATGGTGATTTTACTTTCATTGATGGTGTTTACAATTGGTAATGATATCTGGAAGCATTTGATCAACTAGTATTTGAACACTAAGTGCACTAAGTTCACAATAAGAACACGGAATACTTAGTGGTCTTGTTGTGTCCGTGATAGCTATCAGGATTAGTGCACTAAGTGATAAGGCCTTAGTGATCTTAGTGTTAAAAATAAATCGAAGCTGTATAGTTTCAAAATAAAAACACCCTTGCGTTTAATCTTCATCGTACTCTTTCTTGCAACAACCAGTCTGCACGCACAAACAACAGACTCACTACCTGAGCGAAAAATATCTGTTATGGTCATTCCTTACATGCCGGCCATGCACATGTCAGATGCTGATCAGGATATAGCAGAAGAATCTCAGATGGAAATCGGACAAGTGCGTGCAGAATTCCGCAAAGGCATCATCCGGAAAATGAATCAGAGGTTTGTTGAAGTGTACGATGCGCAGGTGCCAAATGAAAGTTTTGTTTCCAGCAACACCGGTGATATCGATATGATCTATCACTCACTTGCTTTTGAAAGCGACAGCACTTCACCGATGAAGAACCCGAAGAAATTTGCCGTTGTCGACACTTCTATTACAGGAAAGAAGACAAAGAAGAAAGACATCGACAAAACTTACATTAATGCTGTTCCCCGCGACCCGCAGTTACTTCCTGACTTCGCAAAAAAATACAATGCCGACTATTTCGTTATGCTCAATGAATTCGATATAAAAACTCATTTCGATGATTGTATTGACCTCGCTTTAAAAATTTACCGTCGTGATCTGAAATTCCATTACACCATTTACAATCACCGTGGCGAAAAACTGTATGGCGATGTTGCTGTGGTTCATTTCCCTTCGAATGAAAACAATGTCGACAAGATTGTCAATGAGAATTTCGGGAAGGTGGCGGATTATGTGTTTAACTCATTGAAGAAAGTCAAAGAGTGATTTATTAATCTTTAACCACTACAAACTTCCTCATTGCTTTTACATCTTTCTCGTTTATTACTTCCAGAAAATAGATTCCGGAATGTAAATCACTTACACTTAGTAAAAATGTTCCGCTGACAAATTGAAGTTCTTTTTCGATTTTCCCTGTAGCATTAACTATACGTAATGTATTATACGTCGTACTTTGGAAATCAACTTTTAGAACATCCGAAACCGGATTCGGATAAATCGTGAACGTTGAAAAATTATTTTCTTTGACAGAAGTAATCGTCGAAACATTCACACTATAATCCTCCACTTCACCGGCAGCAAAAACTTCACAAGAAGTCTGCGCTGAGCCATTCTTCATTGACACCCGCATTTTTGTTTGTCCTCCGAGTGCATTAGCAGGAACTGTGAATGTACTTGTTTCCCATCCGATCTGTGTTGAAGAATAAGAAACAACCTCTTCATCAGGATCAGCAAAGCTGCCGTTGTGGTTGAAGTCAACCCAGACTTTCCAGAACTCTGTAGATGAACTTCCGGTTATCTCCGCACTCAAAGTAATGTTGTATGTACTACCGGCAGTCATGTTCACGATCATAGATGTATAGTCGCCATAACCATTGTCGGAAACAGTACTGTTAAGCATAGTGCCAATATAAACGAGGTCAATGAAATCATTTGTTGAACTTAACCCACTCGATGCGCAATACCCATTTCCTGTTGTAGTGAATTGCTGTATACTTGAATAACCTGTCGGACCACTATTACAAATTGCTTCGACCTGATATTCGTAAACAGTGCCTGCATAAAGCGGGTTGATGTCGAGTTGCGTCTGGTCTGTGGAATATGTCTGCCAGATGAGCGATGAATCAATTCGGTATTGCACATGATACAAGTAAGCATTCGGGACAGCATTCCAGGTAATCGTTGCAGAATTATCTGTAACGTTAATTGCATTTATACCAGCAGGCATACTACACGGATCATTTCCTGTGTGATCGAGATAGTGAACAATGAATGTATTTACGTCACCAAGCACGAATAAACTGCTGTCGTATCCGATTACCGCAGTTACACCGCTCAAATATTCATTGATCGTATCGAAAGTACTGACCCATTCCCGTACACCGGTTGAATCGTATTTCACAGTCACCATTTGGCGGGCACTTGTAATTGAACCACCCGGAAATGGCCCACCGATACCTGTAACAAATGTATTCCCTCTGTTGTCAGTTGTCATGTCGTAAGGAATTTCATCATTACCTGAATGTTCGTTGTAACGATCCGACCATAAAAGATTTCCAGCTGTATCAATTCTCATTGTTTGCCAATCGACATAAAAACTTCCTCCCGTTATTGTTCCATAAGCCATGATTGCCAGATCGCCATTGAAACATGGTCTGATCTTAGCAGAAATTTCACTTCCGCCCAGATCGTATTGCCTTGTCCAGATCAAATTTCCGGAAGGCTCATGTTTATACAAAACTATATCACCGGAAAAAGATGGCGATACCCATGTAAGCACATATGTATTTCCTGATTTATCGATGTAAATATCTTTTCCTCTGAGTCCGTCAGCAATCGTATCCCAAACTGTTACACCGGAAGTATCCATTATCCACGATGTTGCATTTGCTGTTGAATAATTCGTCACGCCCGTAACACCGATGAGGTTTTTATTCAGAGAAACATTACTGATAAAATGATATCCGGATCCGGTTGAAAAAGACCGTGTACTAACTCTTACTATATTTCCTGCAGGATCCACCTTGATGATATTCATACCGACAGGTTGACCGGTGAGGTTTCCGGCAGTAGCCATATATAAATAACCATCGGTATCCATTGCGCCTGTTAAATTTGTCCAATAGGTACTGTTGTTAAACGGACTAAAACTTCCTGTGATGTGCTTTTTGTAAAGGCGATTTCCACTCCTGTCATATTTTAAAATGATCAAGGCATTTGATACCCTGCCACTACTGGAATGAGTGTAACGATATCCTATCACAACAGGATTAGATTGAGGATCAAGAAATATTTTACTCGGATATTCCTGATTAAAATTAATTGAATCTGCGGAATGAACACGCCACAAAAAATTACCAAAGCGATCTCTCTTCTCAAGAACAATTCCATTGTCCAACGTTGAAGTATATACGTTATTTGAAGAGTCAACAACAAGATGAGTTCCTTCATTCGCAGCTAGATCGGGAACTTTAACCCAGTCGATAGAGAAATCAGCTTTGGTAAATAAGGGTAAGGTCAATAGTGAGAATAGGAGAATTTTTTTCATTTTCTGTTATTTACTTTGGTTTTATTATTTCCCGCAGATACCGTGGATCTCGCGGAATTAGCGCAGATTTTATTTCTTAATTATAAAAGTTTCTGTTCGTTAGTTTTCTTGCGCAATGTGACAACATAATCAATCCTTCTATAAAAAAATATGCTAAGCAGGGAAGAATGATGTTTGAAATGGGAATAGTTGGGAATTCTACGAAAATACCTACATCTATAATGTAGTGATGTTTAGCCGGGTTTACACTCTGATTTTACCATCACATTTCTACATGTGATACTTTTACCATAAGTGCTCTTGTGACAAATTTTAGTGGACTTAGTGTTAAAATAAATCAACATTCACATCAAACGCTATCGTATAACGATGGCATATTTTTATATGCAATAACAATTAAAAACAAATTCTCATGAAACAAACTGAAAAGGCCACTACTACTCCGGAAAATAATGATATGATGAAAGAAAAAACCAATCAGGATTACAATAAACAAAAACCAGATCCAAAGGACCCAAACCAGAAAGATCAGAATAACCCGGATGAGATGGAGAAGGCAGTGAAAGTGACTAAGGAATTGGAAGAGTAACAAGTTTGAAAAATTATTTCAGAAAAACCTTGACTCCCCTATCCGCATCATAAACCTTCTCCCCTACTTCATCCTTCCACGAAATTAAATAGCCCTCGAATGTTGAATCGGCTTCAAAGGTTTGTCCGAGATATTTTCCTTTCAACTCATAAGCCATCATTAGCGTTTGCGCATAGCCGTCTCTTTCATTGTCGGTTTTTCTGATTGATGCAAAAGTTGAATTTTGCGGAATGATACGCTTCAATTTTTCTATATCGTTATGAAATTCGATATCGGGACGATAGAAAATACTCATTGTAGTTTGTGGAGAAAAGAAGGCGTGATATAATTGGAGATAATTTACTTTTCTATCTCCGCACATCAGAACTTCTTTTGCAGGTCGCTTCAATAACAATACCAGTACAGGGATGAATATGATCAATCTGATTTGGCTGATTCTAGGATTTGAGGGCAATGATTTTTCTATGAAATAAAATGTAAGCGGAATGAATAACAATGTGCAGATCCAGATGTAACGTTCGTGAACAAGAATCAAACTATAACCAATGTACATCGTGCAAATTACAAGCAAAGAAATTTTTATCCAAAGAGGAATTATTTCGTACTGTTTTTTTCTGATCAGATAAATTATCAGAAAGAAAATAAAGACCCATCCAAGCTGATTTCTGAAATCGTGGAAATAGATACTTTGGAAATTTCTATTGATGATGCTGAGGTAATCTTTAAAATCACCTATCGGATCAAGTGGCGTAAGTTGAATTTGCGAGGCAGGTTCTTCCCAGGCTGATAATGCAAAATCATTGGCAGGTGGCAATAATCCGTTTCCTAATACAGGAAGCTGCACTTGTTTGCCAACTGTAGGAGCAACTTCGTATGTAAAATTGAATTTTGCTGATTCAGAAATCGTGAACTTACCGTACTTCACCGACAACAATAAGATCCACACTAACGATACTAATCCGAATGGATAAAGAATTTTCTTCAACGTGATCTTTGGAATCCGTTCGCTCTTCATCCAGATCGAAAAGCAGAATAGAAAAATGAACAGCGGCAAGCCAAACGATTTTGTCAGAAATAATAGCGCACCGATTTTTCCAATCCTGCTGCCATCAGATTTTTTATCGAGCCAACGGATAAATTCGATGATAAGCGCAAACAGAAATCCGACAAACAAAAGATCCGGTGTGAGATTGAGCAGCGAATAACTGACCATAAACGGAATGATAGCAAAACCTAAATAGCGTTTCCACTTTATATCAAGTTCAACAAACGTCAAAAACGACAGCCATTTTCCGATCACAAAAATACCGATGGCCATCTGCAGAAATTTGAAGGCAACAATTCCGTCGTCAAAAAAAAGGATGAACGGGACAAGCAGCCAGGAGATCAGCGGCCCCCAGTAACCGTTGATGGAAGTTTCAAACCTTCCTTCCAGAATGTGATGCGCTATGTTGACGTACTGCAAACTGTCAGGATTGTCGACATACCACTTTACATATGGCATCACGGCCATACATGCCAGCAGGTAAATGGCTATGATCAGGATAAGATCTTTTTTCATGGAATTGCTGCAAATTATCAAAAAACATCTGTAATCCGTGATTTTGAACGAAATTCACTTAAATACAACAGGTTCAAATCACAATTGCCGGTTTAGAATATTTGCTTTTCCCCTCTTAAATATACATTAAATAAGCCCGATTTCTTACCTTTGCCACCTCTAAAAATCAAGAATAACTCTATGAAATCTGAAACACTGGCCTATAAAGATTATGGTATTGCCGAAGTATTAAAAACCCTAGGTATCAAAGACGTAAACCGCGGTGCTTGTACCGGTACGGTCTGGTTGGATACAAAAGGTGAAGAAATTGAATCCTACTCATCTTCTGATGGAGCATTGATCGGAAAAATAAAACAAGCAACAACTGCAGATTATGAAGCTGTAATTGTCAAAGCACAGGAAGCTTATAAAGTTTGGCGAATGATGCCTGCACCTAAACGCGGCGAAATCGTTCGTCAGATGGGTGACCAGCTTCGTAAATATAAAGAACCTCTTGGAAAACTTGTTTCGTATGAAATGGGAAAAATTTATCAGGAAGGTCTGGGTGAAGTTCAGGAGATGATCGACATCTGTGATTTTGCTGTGGGACTTTCCCGTCAACTTTACGGATTGACAATGCATAGCGAACGTCCGCGTCATCGCATGTACGAACAATATCATCCGATCGGAATTGTAGGTGTAATTTCTGCATTCAATTTCCCGGTAGCAGTGTGGGCATGGAACTCTATGCTTGCAATGGTTTGCGGCGATACTGTAGTTTGGAAGCCAAGTTCAAAAGTGATGCTGTGCGCTATCGCTGTTCACAATATTCTTGCAGACGTATTAAAAAAGAACGATGTTCCTGAAGGAGTCATCAGCCTTGTTGCCGGTGGTTCAAAATATATCGGCGATAATTTCCTTGCTGATCACCGTGTACCTCTGATCTCTGCAACAGGATCGACACGAGTGGGAAAACGTGTGGGAACGATCGTCGCTGAACGTTTCGGTCGCTCGTTACTGGAGTTAGGTGGAAACAATGCTATCATCATTACTGAGAACGCTGATCTGGAAATGGCATTGCGTGCTGTTGTGTTCGGATCTGTCGGTACTGCAGGTCAACGTTGTACTTCAACGCGCCGTCTGATCATTCACGAATCAGTATATGAAACTTTCAAAGCAAAACTTTTGAATTCATATAAACACATCCGCATCGGACACCCTCTGGATCCAAAAACACTGGTTGGTCCGCTTATCGATAAGGGAGCAGTAAAAGATTTTTTAGGTGCAATTGAAAGAGTAAAAGACGAAGGCGGTAAAATAATTTTCGGAGGACAGGTTCTACAGGGTGAAGGTTACGAAAGCGGTTGTTATGTACATCCGTGTATCGCAGAAGTTTCAGGAAACCTGCCGATCGTTTGTGATGAAACATTCGCGCCGCTTCTTTATATGATGAAATACAAAACACTTGACGAAGCAATGGAATTACACAATGGTGTTCCGCAAGGATTATCATCTGCAATCTTCTCACGCAACATGCTTGAAACAGAAAAATTCCTTTCGCATGAAGGAAGTGACTGCGGTATTGCCAATGTAAATATCGGAACAAGCGGTGCTGAGATCGGTGGAGCTTTCGGTGGTGAAAAAGAAACAGGTGGCGGACGTGAATCTGGTAGTGATGCGTGGAAAGTATATATGCGTCGCCAGACGAATACGATCAACTATTCAACGGAGTTGCCGTTGGCACAAGGAATTGTGTTTGATACAGGGGAAGAGATTGTTGGGTAAATTTCAGATTAAGATTTTTAAAACACTAAGGGCACTAAAATTTGGCACAAGACCACATGAACAATTGAATTTCCAATTGTGTTCTTGTGCTAAAAACTTAGTGATCTTAGTGTTAATTTCTAAAACACATTACCGGGGACCAATTGTTTCCGGTTTTTTTTATTCTTGTATCTTTGTATAGGTCTTAATTCAATTTTATGAAAAAATATTTTGTACTGCTATTTGCTATAATCTCTAACCCTCTATCTGCACAAATCGCTCCCGGTACCTGGCATGGTGAACTTATTCTGCATGATACTCTTGCACTTCCATTCAACTTTGAAGTAAGAGGTCAAACGGCGACCATCATTAATGCCGAGGAACGCATCGAAGCCACGATCTCTCAAATGAAGAGCGATAGCATCCTGATTCGCCTGCCTGATTTCGATGCAGAGTTGCATGTTAAGCAAACCCAGGATGTTCTCACAGGAGAATTTTTTAATCTGTCGCGTAAGGAAAAAAATATCATACCATTTCGGGGAACTGCAAACACCGGCTATCGTTTCAGTGATCGTCCGGAAAAAACTGATCTTGACATCAGCGGCAGATGGAAAGCAAAATTCGATGGTGAAGACGACGAGAACAAGTATTCAGTTGGCATCTTCAAACAAGAAGGCAACAAGGTCACAGGAACATTTCTGACCAACACTGGCGACTACCGTTACCTTGAAGGCGAAATGTCCGGTAACCATCTTTCGCTTTCTACATTTGATGGCGCACACTCCTATTTGTTCATTGCTGACATTGTAAATAATGAGATCGTAAACGGACACTTTTTTTCCGGCCTGCACTGGCATGACACCTGGACTGCTGTTCGTGATGAAAATTTTAAATTACAGGATGAGCGTTCGTTTTCTTTCCTGAACCCGGGATATAAGAAAGTTGAATTCACTTTTCCTGATATCACAGGAAAAAATATTTCATTGTCCGATAAAGAATTCAAAAATAAAATTGTCATCATTCAGATCATGGGAAGCTGGTGCCCGAATTGTCTTGATGAAACGAGGTTTTTATCTGAATGGTACAATAGAAATAATCCAAAGGATGTACGCATTATCGGACTGGATTATGAAAAAATAACCGATACAACAATTGCACATAGAAATATTAAAAGACTTATTGATCGCTACAATGTAAAATACCCGATACTTTTCGCAGGAAGTTCAAATCGTGATGAAGCAGGCAAGACTTTACCTATGCTCAATAAGATCTTCGCTTTTCCGACTACAATTTATATTGATAAAAACGGCACAGTCAGGGAAATTCATACCGGGTTTAACGGACCGGCGACAGGAGTATATTTTGAAGAATTCAAGAAGAATTTCGAGAACCTGATCAAAGATATGCAAACGAAAAAGTAACTGCTTTTCAGGCTTACCGTATCTAACTATTACTCTTAAACTTACACATACTCTAAAATTAACTCAAATTTAAGAGGAAGCGCAAGTTTTAAACCATTCCAACCTTTTTTATACATTCGCACCCATGGCCACCATCATCAGCGCACTACTCTACTACTTCATCTTAATACCGATCTCGCTCCTTCCTTTTCCGGTAATGTATTTTGTATCGGATGTATTTTTCGTGATCTTGTATTACATCTTTCCATACAGAAAGAAACTCGTTGTTTCAAATCTTAAACGCTCCTTTCCTCAAAAATCAGAAAAGGAAATTCTGAATATTACAAAAGAATTCTACAAGCATTTCTGCGATATTGTATTTGAAACACTGAAAGTGTTTACTGCATCACCGGGAACAATCAAAAGCAGAGTTCTTTTAGAAAATACTGACATTCTCAGAAATTATTATAAAAAGGGGAAAAGTGTGATTGTTGTAACTGGTCATTATTCAAACTGGGAATGGCCTGCTGTTACTTTGCCATTTCATTCGGATCATAAAGGTTCGGGAATCTATTCTGTTCTCTCAAATAAATTCTTCGATAAAAAATTACGCTCAACACGCGCACGATTCGGAACTCAACTTATGTCAACACGACAGGTGCATGAATTTTTTGAAGAGACAAAAAATGAATTGTTTACATACGGATTCATAAATGATCAAAGTCCTTCCAAACCGGAGAAAGGTCACTGGATGATGTTCCTTGAACAAGATACCTGTATGTTACTTGGTGCAGAAAAATATGCATTGCTTTACAACTACCCAGTTGTATATGGCAAGATCACAAAAGAAAAACGGGGACATTATAAATTATCCTATCAATTGGTTTCGGACAATCCGAATGGCGAGAAACCATTTTTTATAACTGAAGAATGTGCGAGGATCAACGAGAAATTAATAACTGCCAAACCACAATATTGGTTGTGGACGCACAGGCGGTGGAAGCATAAGCGATAGTAGTTGCTAATAGTAGTCAGGAAAGAGTCGCTTTTTGTAGCAAGGACAAAGTCCTGTCTACTCGTCTCCGAGGTGAATTATTCTTCCGTTGAGATCGACATAGATCAACCTGTGTTCATTCATTCCGCGCAGGATCTTCGTTCCGATCATATCGATAGACCGGTAGGCACAAGGAAGTATCAGCCCCGCGGTTCTCGAAAGGGCCCCGAACTTGCCTTCTTTAACCACGGTGACATAATTATTTTGCAGAATGATGTTGTCGTATAAAGGTTGAATAACCTGAACACCATTGGTATCGACTACTCCAAACAAACCATTGCTTTTTACGATTGCAAGTCCATTGTTGAATGGCTCGACCTGATCGAATTTCGGTGTGATCTTTATCTTACCGGACTTATCTGCAAATCCCCACTTTTTATTTTTCATCACAGGAATCAATCCGTTGCCTGGAATACCATATTGTTCAATTCCAGGGAACGCAGTAATTATTCCTGCTGTATCTGCAAGAAGAACTTTATTCTTTAACCGAAGTAACGTATAACCGTTGGTGAATTTCCCTGTACTGAGTAATGACGAAGAATATAAATATTTCAATGGGATTCTTTCTACTCCCCTTTCATTTATATAACCGTATTTACCATTCATTGCAACAAGAGCTAAGCCATCATTGTATTCACCTATGTCATCATAAATAAACGCAGAAATAACGTTGCCCTTAAGGTCAATGACGCCCCATTTCTCATTGTTAGATGCTTTCATTCTGTTTTTGCTGATGGAGACCAATTCGTCATATAAAGGCTCTATGACAAATTTTCCTAATGAATTGATCAAGCCAAACTTTTCATTTAATGAAACAATTGCAAATCCTTCACGGAAATCATTAGCAATATCAAATTCAATTGCAGTCAATTGCTTTCCGGATTTAGAAACATACCCGGATTTTTCATTCTTTACCACTTTACAAACGTCTTCTGTAAAATCACTGATGTCGTGATATTCCGGCTTAATAACAAATTCTCCTTTTCTGTTGATCATACCATAAAGACTATCGACAAGTACGATTGCAAAACCATTATGAAACGGATCAGCTTCTGTATAGGTAAATGGAAGGACGGTTTTTCCTGACTTCCCTATGTAGCCAAATTTATTTTTCATTTCTACAACTGCCAACCCTTCGGTGAATAAAGTTGCATCATCAAATTGTGGCGAGATCAGCTCTGTTCCTTCTTCATTGATATAACCCCATTTACCGTTTTTCTCTACAGGAAGGAAAGTATAATTCTGCAATTTGTAATCTGTTTCCATTTCACTTACAAATGGATAATCAGGATATTTACTTTTAAAAGAATAGAAAGCCGCTTCTGTAAAGTCCTTCATTGATAAAGCATAAACCTGGCGCCACGCATCAGCGGAATATTTTGATTGCGGATACTTTCTCGCAAACACAGCATATTCATCAACTCTATGACCCGAAGTACTCAGCTTATAGATCAATCTATCAGCTTCATCAACATAAGGACTTTCCGGAAACTCCTTTCTGAAGTTTTCAAATGATTGAACAGAATTGTCGCGTGTTTTTTCTTCAAACAATTTCTGCTCATATAATTCTTTGGCGCGTATGGATTCTTCTGCTTCAGGAAATTGTTTGGTAAATTTCAGGTATTCCTCTGAAGTATTGATCTTGCTTGCAGCCCTGAATGCTGCGGCATTCCGTAATTCAATTACATCCTCTTTCTCAACACAAGAAGAAAAGTCAGCAAGAAAATGATCATATAACGAAATACTGTCTTTCTTCTGAACGTATAGAAAATACTTATTGCAGATAGAATTCGTTATAGAACGAATGGAAGTATCAGTAACTCCTAAGGCAGAATAATATTTATGTTGCTTTTGCTTAATTGTTTTAAACGCTGAATCAGAAAGTAAAATATACTTTCGGGCAGAATCCAGATTATAAAACGGGTTATTATCAAGGCTGAATATCACACTCAATCCAAATGCAGCTCCGGGTGTTTTTTTCTCTAAGGTTTTTTCGAAATACTCTTTTGCCCTGAAGTAGTCATGCATATTTAATCTCTCGAAACCATCTTCTAATTTATCTGCTGTAGCATTGTTAGTCAGCACCCATGAAATAAGAAATAGTAAAGCTAACCTTAGTAATTTCATTTTGTAAAAATAAGATTTCAATTTTAGAATTCCCGAAGTTTGGAAAGCTTTTCAGGAATCAGTTGATTTATATTCCGAACAGACGGTCCGGAAGCTGCTTCGGAAATTTTCCTTCATGTCCTGCATAGAAACTCAGAATATTTTTTGAATCAATTTCTTTATTTCCTGTAGGGTAATAAGGTTGAGAAAAGAACACAGTCCGTTTCTTGTAATCAATTGCAGCCAATAATAATGGAACCCGTGCTTTTTGTGCCATATAATAAAACCCGGATTTCCATTCCTTAACATATTTGCGTGTTCCTTCGGGAGCTATTGCAATTGCAAAATTTTCGTGTTCGTCAAATATCGCAGCTACTGCATCCACAAGATTTGTATGCCGGGATCTGTCAACAGGATAACCCCCGAGCTTTCTGAAAAGCCATCCAAATGGCCAGCGAAAGAGTTCTTTTTTACCGAGAAAACTTGCTTTAAATCCCATGATGCTTCTTACAGCAAGTCCTATCATAAAATCGTAATTACTCGTATGTGGAGCAACGACGATGATATACTTTTTCTCACTTGGAACCTGTCCCTCGATCTTCCATTTCAACAGCGTTTGAAAAATCAGTTTATATAAAAACCGCATCAGTCGCAGATCAGTTTTACTTTATATTTCTCAGCCATTTTCATAATTTGTTCCTTACTGACCTGGTGAATATTTTCTTTGCCATGATAGTTCTCAACTGTGATCACATGCAAAGTGACCCCATACTTTTTTGCTAGTTTAAAATAGGGCTCCATTTCCCAATCGATTGTAAAAGTATGATCAACGAAGATGAGCTCTTTCCCTGCAAGGATTGCCTTTTCTGTATTTTCCTCACATGCTTTATATGCAAGATAATTTTTTTCGTAATTGAATGTATAATTTCCTTCTTCGTCTGTAAAATATTCGTCAATTGAAAAGACAGGGTAGTTTCCACTCCTTGAAAGCAGTGCAGACAAGGTAGTCTTTCCACTTCCCGGCAAGCCCCGAACCAATACCAAATTGACCCCTGAATTACTCATATCATTTATAGAATGGGCAATTTACATCAATTACTACTTTAAATGTAATTCACTGTCTTTTTATTATTAACTTAGTACATGTCAATATGTTTTATATGATGCGCATTTAGCCCTATTGACAAAAACATAAATATGAAAATCACACTTCTGATAAGTTCTGTCCGGGATGGACGTCTGGCAGATACCGTTCTGCAAAAAGTCATTAAACTGATCGGAGATAAATTTGAAGTTTCTATCATAGACCCAAAGGAATATGTCTTACCTCTTTTGAATCTCCGGTACTATGAAATGAAAGAGCCCACAGAGGTTTTTCAGAAATTGCATACTATTTTCACCGAAACCGACGGGTTTATTATCATAACCGCTGAATACAACCATGGTATTCCACCTGCTTTAAAAAACATGCTGGACCACTTCGGAAAAGAATTTAAAAGAAAGGCTTGCGGTATCATTTCGTATTCTGATGGTGCAGTTGGTGGAGCAAGATCAGGCGAACAATTACGACTGGTTTGTTCTACGCTTGGAATGCCACCTGTTCCAATTTCTCCTGCATGGGGACTGGCACATAAGGCAGGGAAACCAGAAGGAAAATCATTTGAAGATAATTTTGAAAAAACATTTAATGCATTCCTGCCGGAATTCATCTGGTATACAGAAGCATTTATGAATCAAAGAGCAAAAGGCGAAGCGAACCGGACCAGTTTATAAGGTTTTCTCCTTTGTTGCTTCTTCTTTAGAAAACATTAAACCAATCATCATTGTCAGAACGGAGAGTATTACTGTTTGGATTACGAGCGATTTATTTACAAGGGGAATTGATTGTTCCGGCATGATAGCGAGAAATAATAATATTGTTATTAATCCCCGTGGAGCAACAAACAAAAGAGGCATAACTTGCGATCCGGAAATTTTCAATGTGATCAATCGCAATAACAGAATGCTCCCTACGATCGCCCCTGCCAGCGGAAAAGTGACTGGATTCAGGATCTCTGATGGCTTCATCAGGAAACCAAACAACATAAAAAATGTTGCTCTAACCAGAAAAGTCGCTTCAAAAGTTACCTCTTTAAATTTATCAACTTCCAACTGAAGTTTTTCAGGACGAAATTTTTCAATCCACTTGAATCGCTTCATTTCATCGATATTTCCCAAAAATAAACCGAATACAAGAATGAATATTAAACCGGGTAGATGAAACTCCTTTGAAATGGCGTAAATAAGGATCACAAATAAAATTATCGGCGTAAAAGTCACATGATGTTTGATCCTGCTCAATAAAAATGAAAGCCCGAGAACCGATACAAATGAAACTACTATGATAATCAGGATCTGAATTCCGAATAATCCAAATGATTGTCCATTAATATAAGGATTCAACGCAACGAAATTAAAAAATAATACTCCGAATATGTCAGACAAGCTACTTTCATAAACCACAAACTCCCTACTTTCATTCGATAAACTTCTGACACTCGGAATTGCAATTGCACTACTGATCACACAAAACGGAATTACATTGACAAGATTGATCTTAAAATCACCTTGATTTAAATATTGAAATAAAAATGCTAATCCAAATGCAAGAACAAACATTGGTATTAAAGCAATTAATACTGATTTTTTAATTAGCGGAATCTTTGATTTATTCAATTCCAGTTCAAGCGAACCTTCTAGAACAATTAGTATAAGTCCAATAGTACCCAATATCGGCAAAACCGGATTCAGGTCAGGAATGAAAATATTCAACGTATTTGCAGTAATTCTTAAAATTCCACCAAGAATGAGAAGTAAGATTACGGAAGGTATTTTGGTGAATGTTGCACTTACGTCAAACGCATAGGCCAGAAGAAGAAGTACACATGCGATTATAATGATTGCAGTCGACATAAATATTAAATAGTATTATTAGATTTGCGAAGATAATGTAATCAAACTGAATAGAGGCAATTTGTCTGAGGAACATTTTACTCAATTATCCATGCCAAAAAAAAATTATTTCTACTTTTTTACAATTCTTGCCGTCTGGATAGTATCCTTTTTTTTATATTCTTCTTTATTCTATCCCTTACTGAATTCCGATAATGCGGTTACTATATTAATGGTCCATTACTTTAAACTACCCGGCGACCTTTACTTCTGGGGACAAGACCGTTTAGGGAGTTTGATTCCATTGTTAGGCCAGATCCCAAATAAGATCTTTGGACTATCACCGATAGTTTCAGAATCAATTGTGCATTATGCAATTTTACTTGCCGGATTTCTTGCCTTCTCCACGTTTATAAAATCAAATTTTTACAAGGTCGTCTTTGCAATTATCTGGTTCTTTCCTCCAATGCGTTTAATTGATGTAACCCAATTTGCATTTGGAATACATTACAGTCTGATAGGGATAATCTGCTACCTGATCAATAAGGTAACCGATGAAAACAAAGCTATAACCAACATTCGATATTATACTTATGTATCGGTTGCAACGATATTAATGATCGTAACTGTCTGGGTCTCGGATATGGCTATTGTATCTGCTGTGCTTCTGATCTTTTTAACTCTTCTTCTGATCTTTAAAAATAAGGGAGGCGGAAACAAACGAAATAAAACAGCCTTTCCGTTCTTTATTGTCTCAGGTGTTATTGCCGGATTTTTATTTATTCATTCTGCAAAAAGTGTAACCGGTATAAAAAACACCTATTCTGCTTTAGGAGATCCTGAAATGATAAGAAAGTCCTTTGAAATATTTCTGAAATCAGTAACAGAATTTCTCACCTTTTCTTCTGATGAACCCATAACTGATGTTTATACCTATCTTGTCCTGATTCTCATAGGTTCTATTTTACTTTCACTAAAATTCTTTAAGCCGACTTCTCAAACAAAGAAATGGCTGATTTATTTTTTGATCGAAAGCATGCTACTGTTTGTAATAATTATGGTATCGAAATGGACCTTCTTAAACAGTGTTCCAAGAAGATATTTTACCTGCACGTATATCACTCTGTCGTTTTCAGTTATTCTGTTACTTGACAATCTTGAACTTAACAAGTCGAAGTCACTTTACTTTAGAATCATTGCTCTCATTACAGTATTAGTAGGTGGATCCGGCACCATTTACAATATAAAATATTTTGCACCCAGTTCCCTCACTCCAATGTCGACTGTGCTTAGCGATTTTGAGAAACTCGGTAACATAGGTGTGATCTCTGAATACTGGAATTCCTATGTAACTTCCTGCATCAATCCTGACCTGATCAAAGCAACACCACATGATCAGACCTATGCCGTCCGCAATTATAAAATCGTTGAAGAAGTTTTTCAACAACCAAACATTTACATTATCCGTGACATGTGGATGGATTCGTTTCCTGATAGTCTGAAACAATTTGACCGCTTATTGTTAAAGGCCGGAGAAGAACAAAAACTTGGAGATTGTTTTGTGTGCAGATATGAATTGGTCAAATAGAAAAAACAAAGATCACTAAGTTTTAATTCAATCCTTATAGCCATCGGGACATAAGTGATGCTTTTTTCATCAATGCTCTTATGTCAAATTTTAGTGATCTTGAGTTTATTGCAACTTTCAAAAATCGATCTTATAAGCTAGCACAGGAATTAATGGCGCCTGATAAGAAACTTTCGTTGTAGCTGTCAGCGGATCGAAATATTCTCCGAATACATTCTTATTATTTGTTGCATTCTGAACATCCAGACTCCACGTTACAGTACTTTTTTTCCGATTTCTTTTTACCGAGAGCTTAACATCTGTCCGGAAATAATCCTTTGCTTTTAGAGTGTAGGCTTCAGATTCGACATACTTTGTTTCACCTGCTGCTACTGATGCATTGAAATCAATAGGTGTATTCCGTAGGCCTCCTGAGAAAACTGTCTTGATATTTAAACCAACGATCCTGTTTCCAAATCCGGCACCGGTTTTAAATTCCTTTCCTCCCGTAAATGTTGCCGCATACTTCCCATTGAACCTTGTATTAAACGTTTTTCCGGAACCATTCTGATACTTTGAGTCATAGAAAGAAGATGACAGAAGAAAATAAAAATCATTGTGAAGGTATTGTTCAACCGTTAGTTCCAATCCTTTATTGACTCCCTTTCCTTTATTCACCAAAGGATCAGTTACAAATCCATATTCATTATTCAGCATTGAAAATGTCTGATCCGGGTCTGAACTTACAGGCACTTTAAATATCGATTGATAATAGCCTTCGATCTTTACATGCATATATTTCGTTATGGTCCTGTCATAACCAATAACAAAATGATGGGCCTTTGTAATTCCCAATTCATGATTCGGACGAGTGAATGTTCCATCCGAATTATTTACCTGCGCAAAATATACACCCAAAGGTTGCACCTGTCCATGCAAACCATAACCCAAACTTACTGATTGCTTTTCACTAAATTCATATTTCATAGAAGCACGAGGTTCTACTGAATAAGTATTATTTTCAGTAAACGACAAGAAGTGAAGTCCTGTTACCACTGACATTTTTTCTATAGGATGAAAATTCCATTGAGCAAATGACTGTAGTGTTGTTTCATTTCCTTTCTGAAGTATTTTCGTTTCAATACCGCTTCTATCATCCTTCATCCAAGACTGATCAAAGTTGAAGAAATTTAAATTTGCAATTATTCCGGCCTTAAGACTATTCTTTGAATTGATCTTTCTTGTATAGATAGTGTTCAAAGCAATTTTATTCTGATCAAAACTTTCTTTGCCTTCCAGTACTTCTGAATATTCACTATCGAGTTTCGACTGTGTTCCGCCACGACTTGTTCCCGAAGCAACTAAAGTCGTTTTCAGATAACTTTTACCATCAAGCATGATAAAATGCGAAAGCCCTATTGCACCGTTATTAGATCTATAGTTCCAGTTATATCTGTCAAAGTTAGATTCCCATTTTGTTGAATCCTTTTTAGCATCTGAATCCTGGTTACTCAATCCACCGAAACCCCACACAGAAAAATTTCCTGATCTACTTGTCGGCAAATAAATATTGAAAGAAAGATCCTGAAATGTGGTAACAGCATCTCCAATAGAAACTCCCAATGCACTGATCATTGACAAGGTTGAATACCGGTAATTCACAAGATATGATCCGTTGTAATCTTTTTTGAATGGCCCTTCAACTGCGAAATCTGTTCCAAGCAAACCGGCTTGCAAGGTGTATTCTGTTTTCTGGTCATTTCCCTTGCGAAGTTTCAAATCAAACACGCCTCCAATTGTATTTCCATATTCTGCAGCAAAGGCTCCGGTGAGGAAATCTGAATTTGTAAGAACCTGTGAACTGAGAATAGAGATTCCCCCTCCTGAAGTACCTTCCATACTAAAATGATTTGGATTTGGAATTTCTACTCCTTCCATCCGCCATTGCAAACTGCCCGGGGCGTTTCCGCGAATGGCAATGTTGTTATTGCCATCATCAGTAGCAATCACACCGGCATATGCAGTCGACATCCGTGCGGGGTCGTTGACTGCTGCTGCATATTTCTGTGTTTCTTCAACAGAAAAGGTCCGCCCACTTACCATTGTAAATTCATTCAACGGTTTGTCTTTCTGAATTTCTGCAGTAATTACCACTTCCTTTCTCATGACAATGTTTTCTTCCATCGATATTGAAAGCACAACTTCCTTTCCCGATGTTACATTAATATTCGGCAAAACAAGATCCTTATATCCCATAAATGAAATCTTCAGAGATTGCATACCTACAGGTATGTTGTTCAGTTTGAAGTTTCCATTAACATCTGTTACAGTTCCATTCAAAGGTGAAGAGTTCAACAAGACAACACTTGCTCCGGGAAGTGTTGCCTGTGAGATCTGATCGGTGATTGTTCCCCTGATCGTTTGAGTCAGGGTTTGTGATCTGGTGACACTTGTAATTAAGATTAAAACAAGTATAGACAGTAAAATGTGCGATTTGTTTTTCATTTTCTTTAGGTTCTCAAATACTTAGTTATGTTTTATCACAGAGCGCGTCATAGGAATTGAATTCACTTGTGTCCCGATAGCTATCGGGATTGCGCTAATGGTTCAGTGATCTCAGTTCTTATTTTATAAAATATTAATGCTGATGATTTACGTTACCAGATCCGGAGATGTGTGTTTGGACAGAAGGGTAACCGATATAATTTATATCTCCACTGCCTGAAATTGTAGCAATCAGATTGTCCGACACATTTGTCTCAATAGTGCCGGATCCACTAATCGTTGCCTCATTGTTTTGACACGGCATAGAATACGCCTTGATATCTCCGGATCCACTGATGCGCATTTTGGAATTAATGGCTGAGCCCTGCAAAATTATTTTTCCGGAGCCGGAAATGGATGCATCCATTGTAGATACATTTCCTGAAAAATCAATTCTACCGGAACCGGAAACATTTATTCTTACAAAAGAAGAATGAATAGTTGCTGCAGTGTAAATGTCGCCGGAACCTCCGATATTTAAATATTCCAGCGAAGGTATATGGACATCAATGGTTACATTTTCGTCTCGTAACGATTTTCTTGAATCAATCACTAGAGTTCCAGCACGGACATAAGTATTGATAAGTGGATGATAATTAGAGTATGTTGTAACGACTACGGAAAAAACAGAATCTTCAATGAGATTTACTCTTCCTCCCATTTGCAGATCCACTCCGTTAAAATTTGTTAAATGACGTTCTTCCGAACGAACAGGGCCTACTCCTTCTACTCCGCACCAGTCCTTTGTGCAAGAGGTAATTGTGATCATTAAAATTGCGAATAAGCCAATTGCGCTAAAATTATTTTTCATTTTTATTCTGTATTATTGGTTTCTATATACAGAAGACAAGTGTAAAAGGAAGTACCCCTATCTAAATGAAAAATAAATTTTCATACTTTTCTTTACATTTTGCGTTTTATTTACGTCAACATTATTCCCGAATTGATCACACAGAAGATAAGGGGAACACAACATATTGGATTTAATTAAAAAAACCGTAATGCAATTTTGCCGCCCAGCCAGGTTGCGTTTTTATAATTTGTTGTAGCAGATGTACCTATCACATTGGAAGGAACAATATGTTCAAGCACGCTTTCAAAGGTTGGATCCTGAAAATGATAATAGAAAACATTTAAAGTTGGTCCCGCAGCCAATGAGAAATATCTGGAAAAACGTTTTTCAAAAGTCACATTAAATTTTGTAAGCGGATTAAAATAGTTCAATTCGTTTCCTTTTAAAGGCTGGCTCATGGTCAGGTCGAAATTTGTCTGCCAGTTCTTTCCAATATTCACTGCTGTTCCCAGACCATAACCGAAATACCATACTGCAATACTATCCGTTCCGAATTTCATTCCGGCTTCAAGGATATTATAAAGCGAACGGACTCCGGTACGTAAAGAAAGATTCAATGGAAAAGATTCATTCGAAGAAACTTCCAATTGATGATAACCCTTTCTGACAAAACTCAAAAAACCAACAGGTATTCCTGCCACAGTATCTGAAAAATTAAAAACTCCAATCTGAGATCCATGAACCCGTGTTCCGAAATTCAGTAAGCCTGAAATCTGTGCACCGTAAATATCTCCTCCGCATATATTCATTAGTCCCGATACCTGCGCCCCGGTTGATCTATGCAATGCAATATTCATTAATCCTGCTGCCTGAACAGCATGAACTTCTTTCAGGTTTATATTCATCAGTCCTGCTCCCTGAAAACCCGAAGCTGGTTTAAGATTAATATTCATGAGTCCTGCAAATTCTGCACCTGCAATTGAATCACCGTTTACATTCATCAGTCCGGCAAGTTCAACACCTTTTACTGATTTAAGATTGGCATTAAATAATCCTGCAGCCTGAACTCCTTCAACGTGCCCGCCCACAACATTGAAAAGCCCGGCAAGCTGAACATGCTTAACAGAGTCGCGGTCGATATTGAATAATCCTGCAGCCTCAAATTTCCTCGTTCCCATTGAATAGCCACCGAGTACATTCAAAGAATAATCATTTACAGTATTTCCACTCAACCTCAGATTACTTCCAAGAAATGGAACAAACGATACCTGAAATTTCCGGTAAATAGTGTCTTTGATATTTCGGGTATGAATCTGCTCTTCCTTACTCAACAACATATTTACAAACGACATCTGATCCACACGCATTAAACTATCCTGATCAAGTGACTCACCGGAAACTTCTGATGCTTCAGGTAATTGCTCCGGGTAAATGGTTACGTTAATATGTGTATTTCCGGCTTGTTTTACGTAGTAGATCGTGTCTTTGTAATTTGCCTTATTGATATTAAGCAACAATGTTTCCCCAACATCTTTTTTCTCCACTCTCAAAGTAAAATAACCGTAGTTATTTGTAACAGCAGATACGCGCGTTTTCTTTTCAAATACACTGACTTCTTTAACCTGATCCCCACTCCTTCCATCGATAATATATCCGGTGATCAAAAAATATACAGGTTCTTCCTTTGCTTTATTTATGCTTGTCCTGACAAGAATAATGTGATTGCCTTTTTGTTTGAAAGTGACTTGTCCTTCAAAAATGTGATTCAAGACTTCACGTATCGGTTTTTTATCGGCATCAATCGAAACCGGTTTCATACCGGAAATGACTAATGGAGCATACGAAAATGTAAACCCTCCTTGCTGAGAAACTGATCTTAATACTGTTTCCACACTCTCGCCTGCAAGGTGAATGGTAACTTTTTTTTCAAGAAGCGGAATGCTCTTTTGTGAAAAAACAAGAGTTGTTTTACAAATAAATAATAGACAGAACACGAAATTTCTTAGGTTACTTGCAGCCATTACCTGATAAAATTATCTGATCATTCGATTTTTTGATCTCAAGTCCCAATGTCTCGGCAATCACAATAGCTATGTCGTTTATCGATTCGTTATCAAATGTTACTGTGATACGACAAGAATCAAGTTTTTCGTTCTCAAGAACCATTCTTACATCATAAACATCGTTCAGTACCTTTACTACTGTTTTCAGTTCTGCATTTTCAAAAACAAATACACGATCGGCATATGCCGAAATGTTTTCTTCAATTGTTTCATTCTTAGTGATGACCTTTGTATTCACATTATACGAAACTTCTTCGCCTGCAACCAGATTAAAGACCTGTCCTGTAAGAGTAGTAACCTTGACTTCACCCGACACCACAGAGATAATTGCAATGCCGGAATTTTCAACTGCTTTTACATTGAAACTTGTACCGACATCCTCAATTTTCAGATCAGCTGCTTCTATGAGAAATGGATTACTATCATCGTGCACGACGTCAAAAAAAGCTTCTCCTTTCAATTTGACAATTCTCTTCTTTGAAAAATGATCCGTTGAATATGCAAGGGTCGTATTTTTATTTAATGTGACCTTACTGCCATCCGGAAGAACTTCTTTGCGGATCACAGCATCGGACTTAATTTCAGCAAGTTTGTCTTCAGAAGGAAGAGTTAGAAAAAATGCCAGCATTCCCAGTCCTGCAACGATAAGAATGCTTGCCGCAATTCTGATAAAATTGCTACGGGAAGTGGTTTGTTTCAATGGTATTACTTTTCCCGGTACCTGTTGAACAGAAATATTTTTCTTTAATTTCAACCAGGCAGCATCAGTATCAACAGGAATAACATTGCGCAAAGATGAGGCAGCGTTATATAACTTTTCTGTTTGGGAAAATTCTTCTTCATTTTCAGCAGAAAGTTTTCGCCAATCGTTAAGCAATACAAGGTCAGCAGCATCTGCTTCACCGGCGAGATACCTGGCAATTACGTTGTCTATATTTTCAAATCTCTTCTCCACGTATCAGCTTATATAATATGAAAGAAACAATAACCAAACGACCAGATAATCCTTGAGTTTCTCACGCATAATTTTCAATGCTTTCCCCATTTGGTTTTCAACCGTTTTTACTGAAATTCCCAATTGTTCCGCAATTTCAATGTACTTTAATTCCTCAAAGCGACTCATTTTAAAGACAAGCCGGCATTGTTCAGGTAAACTTTCAATCGCTGCGTGGATCTGACTTTGCAATTCATTGTGAAATGTGGTCATAGTAGCAGGCTCCGATTGTTGAGCAAGTGCCGTCACTTCTTCTGCATATAACTGACGGACTTTCGAATGTTTGATCTTATTCAGACAGGTATTCCTGACTGAGCGAAACAAATATGACTGAACAGATGAAGTAATTTCCATTTTTTCACGTTTTTCCCAAAGCTGAACGAACATTTGCTGTACCACTTCTTCTGACTCATCCAGGTCATTCAGAATGGTATTGGCATAATTGCACAGGCGCTGATAATAGGTCCGGAAAAGCGTTTCCATCGCCTTTTCGTCGCCATTCTGCAAAGCATGTACAATTTCTGTCTCGTTTGAAAACACCGCAACTCAATTTGGCGGCAATTTACAAATGCTTTGTGGATATAAGACAATCCAAAATAGAGTTACCCCTATTTGCCTTGAAAAAAAAATAATTTTTTTAATCATTTAAAGCTAAATTTGAATTCCATTTACCCCCCTTTTGTATGCCAACTGTTAAAAAACATACTTTGTATATTAAGAATATGGTTTGCCAGCGATGCATTTCTTCAGTCACCGGTATCTTACAAAAACTAAACATCCCATTTGAAAAAGTCACTCTTGGCGAAGTTGATGTAAATTCAAAATTAGATGACCATGAAATAGAAAAGCTTAAGACCGAATTAAATAATACCGGATTCGAACTGATTGAAATGCGCATCAATAAGATCGTCGAAAGCATTAAAAAACTGATATTACAATATCTTAATAACTCTTCACAACAATCGGATAAAAAACTTTCGGAATTTATCACAGATAAAATTCATTATGAGTATAGTTACCTCAGTGACCTCTTTTCATCAATAGAAGGAAAAACAATTGAACAGTTTTTTATCACACAGAGAATTGAAAAAGTAAAAGAATTGATTGTGTATGACCAGCTTTCACTGACCGAGATCGCTTTTCAGACAGGCTTTAGCAGTGTACATCACCTTTCCTCGCAGTTCAAAAAAATTACAGGTTTGACACCCTCTCACTTTAAGAAGATCGGCGCAGTACGCCGGAAGTCGATTGATAGTTTGTAAGAATTAAAATATTCACGGTGTTATAAAGTGAAGTATCCAGATCTATTCAAGAGTCATAAGTGGTTTCTTTTAAAGTTTTAAACTGCGATTTTTTTCTTTCAGATTCACTTATGAAAATACAGATTTAGCTACTGTAATTCCATCTTTATTATTCGCATTTTATTGATCAAAAAAACCTGCACAATTACCCCCTAAATAAACCCGATAACCCCTTTCCAAAAATTATATACATTTTACCCTTTTTGTCATAAAGCCAATCAACATTCGCTGCCATACATTTGTATCGTTAATTAAACATTTAAAAACAAAAGTTATGGAAACATCAATTAAAACAAACGGATGCAGCAACGGTGCTTGCTCAAACGGTTCTTGCACATGCGGAAATGAATGTACTTGTGTGGGATGTAATTGCGGCTGTTCAATGGGCGCATAATTAAATCGGGAGAGGTTTAAATCAACCTCTCCGATTTTTCTTTAAAAACAAAATCACCATATATAAAAACACAATGCAAATGACACCAAATAAAAAAATATTTTATCTCACTGCAAGTGAATTTGACTGGAATCTTTCCGACGAAACAACCATCAATGCCTGGGGTTTTAACCGTCAGTTGCCAGGACCTGAAATGCGTGTAAAGAAAGGTGACGAGGTTATCGTCAATTTTACCAATTACCTGAATGAGCCGACAATGATTCATTGGCATGGTATCCGGCTTCCTGCATCAATGGACGGAACAGGTGAAGTGCAAAAGCCCGTACTACCAGGAGAATCTTTCGAGTATCGTTTTATTGTTCCTGATGCCGGAACTTTCTGGTATCACTCACATTCAAATGAAACAATTCAGGTTGAAAGAGGGATGTATGGTTCATTGATCGTCGAAGATGATAGCGATCCTGTTACTGATAATGACAGAGTATTTATGATCGATGATATGAAACTCGATGATGAAAATAATCATTTGATACACTCGAATTTCCTAAAACGATTTGCTGAAAGACATGATGGTAGAGAAGGGAATGTTCTTTTAATAAACGGAAAAGAAAACACAACTATCAATATTTATGGTGGACAAATAGAGCGATGGCGCTTTATCAATTCATCAAATGCCAGGTACTTTAAATTCTCACTTAATGGAAAAGATTTTAAAGTGATCGGTAGCGATGGCGGATTGATTGAATCACCACAAATCATGAATGAAGTGTTGATCGCTCCCGGTGAACGTGTCGACATAATTGCAGGCCCATTTGAAGCCGGAGACTCCTTTCCTTTAAACGCACTTAAATACGACAGAATGACTTTCCTTAAAGCACGGACACATACTTATGCAACGGTAAATGTTCTTGAGAATAAGCGATCGATAGCTTCTATTCCGGAAAAACTCAGGGAAATTGAATCATTTGCAGGGCAAGATGCTCAGGTTAACAGAAAAGTTAAACTTTCTGTAGGTCTAAGCAGAAAAAAGGGACTTGACTTTCTAGTGAATAACGAGGTCCATATGAATGACAATCCTGTTTACGTAAATGAACTACAGGTGTGGGAGGTTTCAAATACCAGCCGGATGGATCACCCCTTTCATCTTCACGGGTTCTTCTTTCAGATTCTTGAGATCAATGGACAAAAACCTGCTTTTAAATCATGGAAAGATACTGTGAATCTTCCTCCGGTCTCAAAGATAAAAATCGCTTGGATGCCTGACAACAGGCCCGGTATCTGGATGTACCACTGTCATATTCTTGAGCATCATGCTGCAGGAATGATGGCGAATTTTGAAGTGATTGACAGAACAAATAATATTTTAACATCAAAACTATCGGGGACACATCATTGCCATAATTGAAAATAACTTTAAATTGCTCAAGTAAAATTGATATGACTGGATGAGTAATGACAGGGATCTAAATAAAATTGCAAAGCTTTTTCTCAAGCTCGGCTTCACAGCTTTTGGCGGACCGGCAGCTCATATTGCAATGATGCGAAAAGAAGTAGTCATTGAAAGAAAATGGATGACTGATCAACATTTTCTTGATCTGATTGGAGCTACGAATTTAATACCGGGTCCCAATAGTACAGAACTTGCAATTCATATCGGAAAAGAAAGAGCCGGCTGGAAAGGATTCTTTGTAGCCGGACTTTGTTTTATATTACCCGCTGTTTTCATTACAGGGATTTTTGCGTGGCTTTATAAAAAATACGGGCAGCTGCCGGAAATACAACCTTTCATATATGGAATCAAACCCGCAATCATAGCAATCATACTCGCAGCAATTTTCCCATTGGCGAAAAAATCAATGAAGTCAATGGAACTTGCCTGGATTGGAATAGCGGTCCTGATACTTTCATTTCTGAAATTTAATGAAATCTATCTTATGTTCGGTGCAGGGTTCTTTTCAATGGCCCTTTATTCAATCAGAAACAAAAAGGATAAAAAGCTGAATTCACTTTTTGCATTTTCACTTCTTAAACTTTCCACACCAACAGTTATTACAGGCAACTGGAACCTCTTTCTCATTTTTTTAAAGATCGGCGCAATACTATATGGAAGCGGTTATGTTCTATTTGCTTTTCTTGATGCAGAACTGGTTTCAACAGGAATACTAACACGCACACAACTTGTTGACGCAATTGCTGTCGGACAATTTACTCCGGGGCCGGTATTCTCTTCTGTTACTTTTATAGGATATCAGATAAATGGAATTTTAGGAGCGATTATTTCAACAATTGCAATTTTCCTTCCTGCATTTGCTTTTGTTGCTCTTCTAAATCCAATAGTGAAGCGGATGCGGGACTCAAAGCTTTTCTCAGTCTTCCTCGATGCAGTAAACATTTCTTCGGTGGCCATCATTATTTCTGTCTGCTATTTTATGGGAATAGAATCAATAAACAACCTGCAAACCATATTGATTGGTTTGATCAGTCTGATCTTTAATTTTGGCTTCCCGCGTATAAACAGCGCTTTAATTGTTATTGGAGGTTCACTTCTTGGGTACATTCTGTCCTGATGCTGTATTTTCTTCTTGCTCATCATGAGAATATCTAAGGTGTTTTATGATATTTCGCATGAAATCATTTATGAAAAAAGTCTACTTTTGAAAGGCAGCGCTTATTTAAAGCGACACTTCCCTTACCTACCATTTATCTGAACACGATGCGAAACCTGATCATCCTAGCTCTTCTGTTAATTGCAGCAGTAAACACCAAAGCACAATCCCAGTTGTTCATTCCGGATACACTTACCGGAAATACAATCAATTTAAATATTTCTGATAGCTCCAACCAGTTTTTTCCGGGGTTCAACACTTCGACAATTGGATACAATGGAAGGTATCTTGGACCTACACTTATCCTGAATAAAGGCCAGTCAGTCACACTCAATGTTCATAACGAATTAGCAGACACAACTACTACGCACTGGCATGGTTTGCATGTTTCACCGATGAACGATGGCGGTCCTCACAATATGATCATGCCTTCAGATATATGGAGCCCTGCATTTACTGTAATGGATAATGCTGCTACATACTGGTACCATCCGCATTTGCATGGTAAAACTATGGATCAGGTTTTAATGGGAGCTGCCGGACTGATCATTGTACGCGATTCATTGGAAGCAACACTGGACCTTCCAAGAAAATATGGAATTGACGACTTTCCACTTGTGTTTCAATTTCAACATATGGATAGTTTAACAAGGCAGATCATTTTAGATGATGAGGCTGATAATATTACTCTAGTGAACGGACAGGTAACGGCTCCATTTGTAAATGTACCTGCACAGATCGTAAGATTAAGAATACTCAATGCATCCAGTCACCGTTTTTTTGAATTTGGTTTTGATGACAACCGAACTTTCCATCAGATCACTTCTGATGCAGGATTGCTGGATGCTCCGGTCCAATTAACAAGACTGATGCTTGGCTCCGGAGAAAGGGCAGAAATCCTAGTTGATTTTTCAGGACAACAAGGCAATACATTTTTTATAAAACAATACGGAACCCAACTACCGGCTGGTTATCCCGGTGGACCACCGGATGGAATGGGAATGATGGTCATGGGTCCGCTGGATAATACCGATTTCAATTTACTTCAATTCAATGTTATTGCACCCACTACAGATCCAATCACATCAATTCCGGCTACATTGACAACTAACTTTCCATACTCTGCTATTGGTGCTGACAACTTTTCTGTTGCACTTACAGGTGTTCCCATGATGAGCATGACGAATTTCGCAATGAACGGAGTTCAGTTCGATGAAAATGTGATCAACATGACTACAACACAAAATACGATCATGAAATGGACGATATCCAATCAAAGTATGATGCCACATCCATTTCATATTCACGGGAATCATTTCTTTGTTTTATCGGTAAATGGCGCAACTCCTCCTCTTAATATGCAGGGAAGAAAAGATGTTGCAGTCGTTTCGCCGATGGGCGGATCATTGGTACTCATCACACAATACAATGATTTTAATGACCCAATGATGCCATATATGTATCATTGTCATATCTTAAGTCATGAAGATAATGGTATGATGGGACAATTTATAGTAAATCCACCTTCTACTTTTGTGAATGAATATTCAAACACGGAAGTAATTTCACTTTTCCCTAATCCCGTAAAAGAAAATCTGAATTTAATCCTAAATGAAATTGATGCGTCAGGAAATGAAATTACAATATGGAACGCAATAGGTCAGATCATATATCAGGAAACTATGTATGATAAGAATATAATTATACCGGTAAGAAATATTGATCCGGGATTATATCTTATTCAGATAAAAGACAGCAAAGGGAATTCAAATATTCGAAAATTCATTAAGCAGTAGAAATTTCTTTCGGTCTGGAACTTACTTTCATTAAGGTTTCTCCCAAAACAGAATTAAGGAGATTTCTTTAAAATTAATTACCGGACTATATATTCCATCAGCACATTCCCATTCTTAAAACGGCGGGTGTTCTGCAGCTTTAATTGAGGCGAATTTTTTACTCCATCAAACATCGTTCTTCCCTTACCAAGAATAACAGGATTGACGATGATCTGATACGCATCGATAAGGTTTGCATCTGTTAATTGGGCGACAAGTGTTCCGCTTCCAAGTATTACCATATCATCGCCCGGCATTTTTTTTAGTTTACCGACCTCTTCCGATAAGTTTCCGTTTAACAAAAGAGTATTTTGCCAATCAGCCTTTTTCATAGTTTTCGAAAAAACGATCTTCTGAAGCTTATTCATCTGTGTAGCTACAACAGGATCATTTTCCAATGCCATTTTTGTAGGCCAGTACCCGGCCATCATCTCATAAGTTACTCTTCCAAAAATCAAAACTCCACCGCTTGAAGCATTACCGCTTACAAAATCAATCCATTCCTGATCATTAGAATTCCGGTGCGCCCAGTTTAAGTCACCGTTTTCACCGCAAAAATATCCGTCCAGTGTCGTCTGGTTAAATACAGTTAACTTTCTCATAATTTCTAAAATTAATAAATTGCGCTGACAAAATTAGAAAAACAACCTGAAAAAAAAGGAGTGCTGATTGCGATCTTCTCACAGGTCAAATACGACAACTCTATATTCTCCGGACCTCAGCAAAAATTATTTTTATCTTTATTAAAAAATAATTTGCATCATGCCTGTTACAAAAAAGACTGCTAAAATTTGCCCGAAAGGACATTCGTTTTACAAAAGCTCCGATTGCCCGGTATGCCCTGTTTGTGAAGCAGCAAAAAAAAATACTGTTGGCTTTCTCTCGATAATTTCTGCTCCTGCCAGAAGAGCTCTTGAGAGTAAAGGAATTTTAACCATTAAAAAACTAGCCAGATACAGCGAAGATGATATCAAATCACTGCACGGAATGGGTCCAAAAGCAATTTCAGTATTAAAAATTGCTCTAAAAAAAGAAGGCTTATCCTTCAAAAAGTAAAGGCTTTATATTCAAAAAAGCACTGCCCATAAATTTGATAGTTGGTACAATATAATTTTATCTTGAGCTCTTGTAAGGATCAATAGCATCAAAATCAATTTCGCTTCCTTAAAACAAAAACTTACAACGAAATAGCTTAAATTGCCCTCTATCTTATTGCATTAAACTGTTTCTTCCCCGAAAATTAGCAGGATTTGACAAATGCAATTGTAGAATGTCAGCTAGCTTTGTTTAAGATCTTATTTAAAAAACAAATGAAAATTTCAAAATACATCAGGATATTATTTCTGACCGTCGTCATTTCAGGTTCAGTAAAAAACTCATATTCTCAAAGTGCCTCTGCAATTCTGGATTCATTACTTGACAGGACACTTGACAGTATGCACACAGTCCTTGGAAACAAATCGCTGAGTGCTGCTATTGAAATGCCGGGAAATTACAACTGGGAACATGCAACAGGTATCTCGGGTGGAAATCCACTTGTAAATGTTCAGCCGGACGATGTTTATCTCATTGGAAGTATTACTAAAACTATTATTGCTGCTTGTATTTTACAATTAGCAGATTCAAACACCTTACACCTTGATGATAGTTTATATCAATGGGTAGATACAATTCAATATATTGATCCTAACATTACGATCCGGCAGCTCTTGCGACACCAAAGTGGCTTGTATGATGTTCTATCAAATCCAAATTGTCAACCTGCACTTCTTGCAGATCCTGATTCAATCTGGGCAGCACAAGATCTGATCACAACTTTTATTCAACCTCCGACAAGTCAACCAGGTGCTGTCTGGCGCTATTCAAATACTAATTATTTCCTTCTGGGAATGATCATTGAAGCGGCAACAGGCAATCCTTTCTATACGGAATTGAGAAATAAGTTTTTTAACCCACTTCAACTGAATACATTTTCAATTCCTGCCTTTGAAACAATAACTTCCCCGGTTGCACATGTGTGGATAGATCTCAACGGTGATGGATTTGTTGATGATGCACATAATTTCTATTTCAACTGGCTTTCGTTGAATGCAGCCGGTGGTGCGGCAGGCGGATACTATTCGACAGCAAATGATCTGTCAAAATGGATGCGCACTTACATGCGCGGTGACTTACATTCCCCGCAAATGATGGCTGAAGCAAAAACAACTGTTGCAGCTTCAGGTGTACCAAACGGAACTTATGGTTTAGGATTGATGAAAAAAACATTTCTCGGACTTACGGCTTATGGACATGGTGGCGACCTTTCGTACTCAGCAAGTTCATGGTATTTTCCGGACAGAGACATCAGCATCTCTGTATTGAACAATGATTCACGAAATAATTCCTGGACGTTGGTTCCGGTAATTTCTGCTCTGCTAAAAACTTATAATGACTGGTACCTTACTAATAGCATTGAAGAAATCAATGCCGGAATATTCATTGAAAGAGTTTATCCGAATCCGTTCAACAGAACCATATCATTATTACCAGCACCAGGAATTGAAATTAAAAACCTTAGATGTGAACTGATAAATTTACTTGGCGAAACTGTTTATGTCATGGAGAAGTCAAATATTTCATCTCTACTGGATCCTGTTGAACTGAATAATATACCGGACTTACCTGCCGGGATCTATGTTCTGAATACCTATAGCGAAAACACACTACTAAATTCCTTTAAACTTGTTAAATAATGTGAAAGTCTTGTAGAGGTATTTTAATTGTTTTAATTTCAAATGCAATTACAGGACTTTTATGAATAATGTCTTTACCGTTCAAAACAGCAGCGACTGGCAACTTCCTGTAAAAAGCTGTCTGATCAATTTTTCTTTACTAAAAGAGATCTACTGCGAAGCACCATTCAGGAGTTTTTCAATTAAATATGTGTGTAACGGAAAAGAAAAATATATTGTTAACGGAAACAAATACAACGTTCACGGCGGGCAGTATTTACTTGCCAATCATTTTTCTGAAGGCTTTGTTGAAATCGGTGACCCGGTAAAAGGAATTTGTATTGATGTAGCTCCCGATCTGCTTTCGGAAGTTGTTGCGAGCTATCGGAGACCCGATACAGAAATTCCTGATCAGAGATTAGACACATTTTTCAACTCCCCTGATTTTTTTGAAAACCAATATGATTCAGGGAAAACTTTTGTTGGTGAATTAATGCGCAAACTGGACTCAGATCTCACCAAGGATCACCTATTGCATCCCGACTTCACAAGAGAATTCTATTTCAACCTTGCGGAAAGAATTGTAGCAGATCACATTCCGGTTTTTAAGGAGTTGCATTCTACTCATTCCGTTAAGTCTTCTACAAAAAAGGAACTTTATCGACGAATCTTAATCAGTAAAGAATACATTGACAATAATTTCAGGAGAGAAATAAGCATAGCAATGCTTGCCAGAGAAAGCAGGATCTCCGAATATCATTTTTACAGAAACTTCAGACTCGTTTTTGGAATCAGCCCTTTACAATACATCATCAGAAAAAGATTATTACTTGGCTACGACCTTATGAAAATTCATCGCACAACAATTTCAGAAACTGCTGTCCTTTGCGGATTTTCAGATGTTTATTCTTTCAGCAAAGCCTTTAAAAAATATTTTGGCTATCCTCCATCACAATTCAATCAAGGAATCTGAACAGACTTTTTAGTTTGTAAAAGCAATTAAAGGTAGCTAGTGTCTTTTTATCCCGGTTTTCAGAATTTCAAACTCAATTTTACTTAATAATTCCCACTCTTTATTGTTTTAAATTTTTTCAGGTAAAACATTTTAATACATTTGAACCGGTCTGACATGTTCACTTGCTGTACACCTTGAATAATTCTGATTGACACAAACATTTAAAACCAGCTATTCAAATATTATAACATGAACCTTAAAAAGAGAAAATGAAAGCTGGCACTGTTTACTTCCGTAATCTGGATGCTATTCGCTTTTTTGCTGCTTTAATGGTTTTTCTGCAGCATGGATTTAAATCATCATTTGCACTGCTTCCGATCAAAGGTACTGTTCTTGAAAAATTTCTGAAGTTAATCAGCACGGGCGCACTGGGAGTTTCAATATTCTTTGTTCTGAGCGGATTTTTAATTACGTATTTGCTGATCAAAGAATATGAGAAAACCTCAGGGATAAACATAAAACAGTTTTACATACGCCGTATTCTCAGGATCTGGCCATTGTATTTCGCAGTAGTAATTTTCTCATTCTTTATTTATCCGGGACTTAAGTCACTCGTCTTTGATCTAAACAACCACTTGAGTTCAAATGTTTTTTATCATCTCGTTTTCCTGAGCAATTTCGATGTTCTACACATGGAGAAATTTTTCAGGGGAAATGAAGCGCTTTCTCAGAACATCACCTGGTCAGTTTCAATTGAAGAACAATTTTATTTATTCTGGCCATTGATCTTCGCATTCCTTCCAAAGAAATTCTGGTTTCGTTCAATCGTTTTTGTTATTCTCACTTCATTAGTATTCAGAATTTTTCATTCAACTGATCCTGTTGTACTCTATTTTCATACTCTTTCAGTCCTGGTTGATCTCGGCATTGGCGGCTTATTTGCATTGATCAGTATTAAATACAAACCGGTAATATCCTTCTTTGAAAAATGTTCAACTGGTTTGCATCTGACCTTTTTCCTGTTTTCATTCTTACTGCTTTGGTTCAATGAAACAATCTTTCAGTTTCAATATGGTGGTGCAATAAACAGGGTATTCATTGCAATTTCATTTGCACTAATAATCTGTTCTCAGGCTTTCACACTTTCTGATTCTCCGCTGAACCTTGGTAAAATAAAATTCGCAAGCAGACTGGGAAAATATACCTATGGGATCTATCTGCTCCATCCGATCATCATCAATTCATTTGATGTCATATATAAATCGACTGACATAACAAGGACAACATTTACATCTTCATTCCTGTTTGGATCATTGTGTTTGTTTATTACTCTTATCGTAAGCAAGTTAAGCTATAAATATTTTGAGACCCCTTTTCTAAAACTGAAGGACAGATTTTCTGTTATTGACACTAAACACTGACCTTAGTCTAAAGCACAAAAGCAATATCATTTTTTTCCGCATCCGTGAAACCTGTATTCATAGCAGTAATTCATCACTTGACCAAAATTCCGTAAAAGGGAAGATTAATAAACAATACTTTCGGATAGGTAATTTAATTAAGGTAAAACTCAGCAGATAAATAATGAGCTAGACTTAATAATAACTTACAAGTTCTCTGTTTTCATAGGTAAGTTCTTTAATGAATCTACTTTCTAACTAACCTTATTATGAATGAAATAATTTTGATTACAGGTGGATGTGGTTTTGTAGGATCTAATCTTGCTATCCGGTTGAAAGAAGAATCTCCTGATTGCAGAGTAATTGCTCTCGATAATCTGAGACGAAGGGGTTCCGAAGTAAACCTGTCGCGCCTGAAAAACGCAGGAGTAGAATTCATTCATGGCGATATAAGAAATAAAGAAGACCTGGATTCAATAGGTGAGATCACAACTTTAATTGAAGCTGCCGCAGAGCCATCTGTGCTTTCAGGGATCAATTCTACTCCCGATTACGTCTTGAATACAAATTTGATCGGAACTATTAATTGCCTCAACTTCGCACTCAAGAATAATGCAAAGTTCGTTTTTCTTTCTACCAGCCGGATCTATCCGATAGCAAATTTAAACCGGATCGAATACACTATAAATGATACCCGCTTTGACCTTTCTAAAAATCAATCTCAACTCGGGATCTCAGAATTTGGAATTACAGAAAGCTTTCAGTTAAATGGCGCCAGATCCTTCTATGGTACAAGTAAGCTGGCATCTGAAATGCTTATTCAGGAATATGCGGAATTCTATGGACTGCGGACTGTCATCAACCGTTGTGGAGTGTTAACCGGACCATGGCAAATGGGTAAGTCGGATCAGGGTGTTATTGCACTATGGCTTGCGAAACATTACTGGAACAAAGAACTTAATTACATAGGATTTGGCGGAGAAGGAAAACAAGTTCGCGACATATTACATATAGACGATCTGTACAACCTGATAAAAATTCAGGTTTCCGAAATTCAAACCTATTCAAATCAGATCTTCAACGTAGGAGGTGGAATGAATACCAGTGTTTCACTTAAGGAGCTGACCTCCTTATGCGAAGATGTAACCGGAAATAAAATCCGCATCAATCGCATTCCGGAAAACCGACAGGCAGATATTCCGATTTACATTACAGATAATTCCAAAATAAATTCACTCTCGGGATGGCGGCCAAAAATAAAGCCTTCAGATATTATAACCGATATTTTCAGATGGATGCAGAAGAATGAATCACAAGTTTCAACAATACTAAGCTAGAACAACTATGAAAATCGCACTGATAACAGGATCATCCGGGCTAATTGGCGGCGAATCCGTTGAGTTCTTCGCCGACAAATTTGACCTCGTAATTGGAATTGATAACAACCTCCGCTCCTACTTTTTCGGCAATGAAAGTTCAACTACCTGGAATAAGGACAGACTTGAAAACAGTATTCCGAATTTCACATCTTATAACATCGATATCCGTGACTTCAATGCTCTCGAAATTGTATTTAAGAAATACGGAACTGACATCCGGCTGATCGTTCATACAGCAGCACAACCTAGTCACGACTGGGCAGCAAAAGAACCTCTTACCGATTTTGGTGTAAACGCTACTGGTACATTGAACATGCTAGAACTTTGCAGGCAAAATTGTCCGGATTCGGTTTTTATTTTTACATCTACAAATAAAGTTTATGGTGACACACCCAATCATCTTCCACTTGTTGAACTTGAAAACCGTTGGGAGATCTCGGAAGATCATTCTTATTATAAAAATGGTATTGACGAAAACATGAGTATTGACCAGACGAAGCATTCCGTTTTTGGCGCGAGTAAAGTTGCTGCTGACGTTATGGTTCAGGAATATGGCAGATATTTTGGATTAAAGACTGCTGTTTTCAGAGGGGGATGTTTGACCGGTCCTAATCACTCCGGAGCGCAATTACATGGCTTTCTTTCCTATCTCATGAAATGTTCTATTTCCGGTGACCCTTACAGAATTTTTGGATATAAAGGGAAACAGGTCCGCGATAATATACACAGCTATGATCTTGTAAATATGTTCTGGCATTTCTATAATAATCCAAAGCAAGGTGAATTGTATAATGCAGGTGGTGGAAGATTTTCAAATTGCAGCATGCTTGAAGCAATAGAACTATGTGAGAAAATCAGCGGCAACAAACTTGATTACACCTATGAAGAGAACAACAGGATCGGAGATCATATCTGGTACATAACAGACGTCTCAAAATTCAGGAACCATTTCCCTCAATGGGAATATCAATTCAGTCTTGAATCTACTTTGGTTGAAATGCATTCAAATATGACAAGCCGGTATAAAATATTAGAACATGGTATTTCCAAACCTTAGAGTTGAACTCGTAAAATCATTTATTGATCTTAATGAGCATTTTTTCTTTGAAAAGAAAATGAAAGCTTTTTACAAGAGCATTGATATGCCACATGTTGTAATTGACGTAGGCGCAAACAAAGGCCAGAGCATCGACTTCTTTCTAAAAATAAATCCGGAATGTAAAATATTTGCAATCGAACCAAACCGGGTCTTATTCGACCTGCTGATCAAAAAATACTCAGGAAACAAAAATATCAAATTATTCAACTTCGGAATTTCTGATGTTGAGGGCGAAAAACTATTTAACGAAAATGTTCTGGATTACACTTCAACTTTTGAGACACTCAATGTAAATTCTGAGTACCTGAAAAAAAAGACGAGAATACTCGGAGTGACAACCGGAAATATAATTACAAAGAGTTATAATGTAAAAACCCTAACCCTTTCTAAATTCATACAGGAAAACTTACATGGGAAAACTATCGATGTCCTGAAGATCGATACAGAAGGTCATGAGTACCATTGCCTGACCGGCTTGTTTAACGAGCCTTCTTCATCTGTTATCAAGTACATACAAATGGAAAACCATAACGATGACATGTATGAGAACAGTATCTCTTTCATTGAGATAAACCGGTTATTGAATATTAATAAATACTGCGAATGCGCCAAGATCAAACACGGTTTTGGAGACTTTGACGAAGTGGTATATTGCTATATTACCTAGCTATGAAATTAAGTGTCGTCATCCCTGCCTACAATGAAGAAGGTTCTATTTCTGAGACGATCAATACATTAGAACATGCATTAGACCTGAACAAAATAGTGCATGAAATAATTGTGATAAATGATAATTCCAGAGATAATACAGAAAAGATTCTGAAAGAACTTTGTCTCAAATATGAAAACGTAAAGTATCTGACTAATCCGGGACCAAACGGTTTTGGGAATGCGATTAAATACGGATTGCAAAATACAGAAGGAGATTGCATAGCAATTATGATGGCCGATCTGTCCGATTCACCACAGGATCTGATAAACTACTACAATACGATGCTTGATAAAAATACAGATTGTGTATTTGGAAGCAGATGGGTAAAAGGAGGAAAAGTTATTGATTACCCCTTTTTAAAAAAAGTGATCAACAGAATAGCAAACAAAGTGATCTGTGTCGTAATGAATATTAAATATAATGACACTACCAATGCATTTAAACTTTACAAGAAGGAAGTGATCACCGGAGTAGGCCCTATCCTTTCGCCTCATTTCAATCTGACCATAGAAATTCCATTGAAAGCAATTATCCGCGGGTATTCGTATTCCATTGTACCTAATTCATGGACCAACAGAAAATATGGAGAATCAAAATTGAAAATAAAAGAAATGGGTAGCAGGTATTTCTTCATACTCATGTATTGTTTCATCGAAAAGTTTTTTTCACGTGGTGATTTCAAGAAGAAATAAATGGGATTGATAAAAAAGAATAAGTTTCCCGGAGTAATTCCTATACTGATCCTTGTAAATGTTTTTACAGCGACCGGAGCATTCATACTTGCGTCTAACATCAATTTCCCGGACTCAAAAGGATTCTGGCTTATGAGCGAAGGGATTAATTATGGACGCTTTTCCTCATGGTATTTTTTAGACACCTATTATCCGGAAACATTGAGAACTCCAGGGTATCCACTATTACTGACCTTCCTGAGATTTTTTTACGATTCACAATTGTTTATCAAAATCACTCAACTGGCAGCCTACTTTACATCTCTTTTCCTCTGTTATCAAATTGTAAACCACTTTTCAAATAATAATAAAAAAGCAACTGTAGTCTATTTATCGCTGACTGCTATAAATATTCAGATTCCCTATTATAGTGGTTACATTACTGCGGATATCTGGTGCATTCTCTTTACAAGTGCATTCGTTAATATACTTCTACTCAAACCAAAAACAACTTCCTTCGCCATTCTGCTAGGCATTATTGCCGGCCTTAATTTTTTAATGCGACCGGCTTTCCTGCTTTTCCCTTTTGTACTGACACTATGGTATTTGGTAAAGAACAAGAGTCAGTTCAAGTACAATCTTATTCATTTATTTATATTTTGCATTACACTTCTTCCATTTACATATTGGAATTACAAGAATCATCACAGTATAACACCAACTCCAATTGAAGGAGGTGCCGGTGTTTCTCATATCGGGTACTGGAGTTATCGATTGCCAAAGGGGTATCAGGAAAAATATTACTGGGGAAATGTAATTCCTGATGACTTAACGAATCCTTTTAAATTCACAGATGAAGAATATTTGAAAAACAAGGTTGAATTTGAAAAAGAGTGGGAAGAAATAATAGCAGAAACAAATCCACTAAACAAAGAAATTGACCTTAAAAACATTGCATATATGTCCGGACATAATCCGGGGATATTTAAACTCTACAACAGCGAATACACCATTGCGAGAGAAAAACTTTTAAAGAAAAAGATCAAGGAACATATAATCAGCGATCCCGTCTTTTATATTAAAACAAGAATGTATTCATTCTTTCGCCTCTATTTTACAGGGATAAATAAAGTTGACCTTGAAAGTTCTCTTACTGTTCCTTCTAAAATAAAAACATTATACCCTTTTCTAATTACTTTCTCGTGCATCTGTATCGGCTTTTTTCTAAGCATATTTCTTATCATCAGAAATAAAATTTTACGTAACTCTGAGATCGGGTTGATCATTTTACTCTGCCTTTACCAAGGTGCTGTCCATGCATTTTTTACAGTTCAGGGGCGATATCTGGTTCCTGTTCACCTTATGATCCTGATCCTTTTGACCATTTCCGTTACAAAAAAAGAAACGGTTAATTAGAGATTTCAATATAAAATGATATTCAAATTTCTTTTAGCTTTGCTGATGATCCGATGCAAATCAATTCTTGCATCAGCCCTCATATGTCGCTGCAATTTGAAACAGAATTTCTTTACATTGAACCGCTGACTATCAAAGACAGCATGTTCATTCTTGAACTTGTCAACACTCCGGGCTGGTTGAAATTCATTGGTGACAGAAATGTCAGGACACAGGAATATGCGATCGCATATATTAACCGGATCCTTGATAACCCAGATGTTGCTTACTGGGTTGTCAGATTGAAGACCAATCTGACTCCGATAGGAGTCATTACATTGATCAAGCGTGATTATCTTCCGCATCACGATCTTGGCTTTGCTTTTCTCCCGGAATTTTCAGGAAAAGGTTATGCATCTGAAGCAACAAAAGCAGTCATCGCCGAACTTTCAAAAACATCTTTTTATTCTGTTCTGCTTGCGATAACAATCAAGGATAATCATTCTTCAATAAAATTGCTGGAAAGGACAGGATTTAAATTTGAACGGTTGTTGAATGTTCAAAATGAAGAACTGGCTGTTTACGAATATCAATTGCCATTAAAATAATAATATTTTCATTTCAGCTAAAATGAACGAAGGCCAAAAGTAACAGAATTACTTTTGGCCTTCGGACTAATTTGAAATGTTGTGGATCAGAACTTATAACCTAAGCATAATCCAAATCCTCTGACTGCAGGGAAACCTGATTTGTATTCGATCTCAACTTTTGTTGAAGTTACTGTATAATCCAATGAACCTGGAAAATCAGCATCAGTTGATGCAAGTTCTGAATTGATGTCAGTAATATCGCCTTGATTAAAATCTCCGGTAGCTGTGAACGTACCTTTTTGTCCGCCGAAGCCGGCGCCAATGATCCACCAGTCTAATGCAAAATGCTCACCAAGTTCCCATTGTGCGCCTACCATTACTCCAATGACAGTAGTTTTGAAATCACCACCTGCTATTACTCTTTCATCCACATTTGTTGTTGAATTAGTGTAAGTGATATATACATCATCGAAAGAATATTTAGAATATCTGAAATACGGCGCTGCATAGAAACCTTTAGGAGCTTTACCTGTGAAATAATAACGGTATTCAGGAGTAATTGCAAAACCACTGAATGAAAGTTTTTTCAGATCCGCTTCCTGTGTTTTGTCATCTGACGAAATAGCTGCTGTAGGAAATCCTCTTGAAGGTAAATATGACAACCCTAAAGCTACTGATGAATGTTCGTTCAGAGTTCTTTCGTATTGAAGAGAAATATTTCCTAGAAACATTCCGAAAGCATTCCATTTTACAATGTTTGTCTGAGCATTTGCTGCAAATGCTGAAAACATAAAAATAATTAGTAAGTGTTTTTTCATGATTGGGTTTTGATGATTATTTTGACAATTATACACCATTTTTTCAGAGTTGTAAAATTTTGATCCTGCGATTTTACTTGAATTTCAACCTTTTTCCCTTTTTGAGTTAATTTATTTAAAAAGAGCACATTTGCCTGTGGAATCAGATAAAGTACCTTTGACATAAATAAAGATATTATGGAATACAGACGTTTAGGGAAATCAGGATTAAAAGTAAGCGCACTATCATTGGGATCGTGGCTGACTTTTGGCAAACAAATTGAAAATAATATCGCAGATGAATTGATGTCTATTGCCTACGACAATGGTATCAACTTTTTCGATAATGCTGAGATCTATTCAAAAGGACAATCTGAAATTGTAATGGGCGAGATCCTGAAGAAAAAAAACTGGGATCG
>JBMQEM010000191.1:0-43587 GCA_049363815.1 Bacteroidota bacterium | reverse complement strand
GTGTAGATATCCTGATGTACCTGAGTTACAAATTCTTCAAGGACAAACTTGGAAAATGGAACCAATGTCCCGCTTACACTCCAGATAGAACTGTCATTCTCCCACTTATAAAGTTGATTAAGATCTGTTGGTTCCAGTGCTCTCAATTGTATCAATTCCCCGACCAGTTGCATATAAATTTTGTTTGTCCGAATTTACGGATAGTTGTTTGAATATTTGTGTGCCTGTGAAGTGAATTCTATGAACATCCGACTGTTCAATCAGGAGCAAAAGTAAGTCGTAAAAGGTCTGAAACCAAATTTCAAACAATCACACTCCCGCTGAATGCCGCAACTGCCGGGCCTTCCAGCCAGATCTGATCAAACCTTTGTCCATCCCTGTTAAAATGCACTTTCAATTTTCCTCCGGGGGTGTGTACCAGGCATTCATCAGTATTTCTGATCTTCCCTGAAAAAACAGCAGCTATCACAGCAGCCGTAACTCCTGTACCACATGATAAAGTCTCGCTTTCAACTCCCCGTTCATAGGTTCGTACATGAAGTGAATTATCCTCAACCTGGACAAAATTAACATTGATCCCTTCAGCTTTGTATGGTTCAGAATTTCTGATCGCCCTGCCTTTTGAATCGACGTTTACATCCCGGACTGATTTGACAAAAGTTACATAGTGCGGAGAGCCGGTATTCAGTATCACTGCGCCTTTAACTTTTTGGATACCCAATACATCAGCCATTTTTAATTTTACTACTGGCGGAGCTTTGGATACGAGTATTGCTTCATGCGGACCATCGAAGGCTAAAAAACTGGTGTCCTCTTTGATGAGTTTTAAGTAATGAGCAAATGCAACTGCACATCGCCCACCATTACCACACATTGATCCGAAATTTCCATCGGAATTATAATAGATCATTTCAAAATCAAAACCATCTTTATTAACGATGCGAATAAGACCATCTCCACCGATTCCGAAATGACGGTCACATAAGTTACGGACTTGTTCAGTAGTCAACGGGAGACTATTCATCCGATCATCGATCATGATAAAATCGTTTCCTGTTCCCTGGTATTTATGGAAAGTAATTTTCATTTGAGGGCTGCCGGTAAATCAGTATTCTTTATAGAAGAAAATGCAATAAATTCATCTGATGGGTTCAATCTGAAATATTCCTGTCCATATTTCATCATTAACTTATTCTCGACAATATATAGTTTCACGGCATCCGGTTCTTCAATACCAAACAAAACTAATTTGGTTGAAGAGAGTTTATACCCTTTATAATTTACAGGCGATAACCAGAACTCAACTTCGTAATTATCATCATCCGTTTTCGACGGTTCTATCAGTCCGGCCGAAGGATTTAGCTTACTGGTTGCCGATTGTGACAATGAATTATCGTCGTCCTTTTTTGATTCATCTTTTTTAATTCCGGTAACTTTCAAAGTATGAGTTACAAGTAATTGGTCTTGCTTCACGACAACATTGTCCTCTTCGGATGGAATTTCAGAATTTGCAGAATCTGAAGCGGGAACATTTTCTTCTTCGGTAACAGCAGATTTCTCTTCCTGTACCGGTTTAATTACCTGGGACCGGTCTCCTTTTTCCGTTCTGATCTGCTCATCCTTTGTTCGGTCTTTCGCAATATCATCGTTATTTTTTTTGAAAATATCCCAGCTGAAAATGCGCTTACGGCTTTGCAGACTTCCTGTTCCTAGATATTGCCATAGCGTAATTCCAATAACAGTTATAAACAGAAAAGTCAGGATCAGTTTTAAGCCTGAAGGTATGAGTGGTTTCTTATATCCAATTTGTGTTACGATAGCCTTCTCCAGTCGGCTGTCTTCTGCAATCTGAATTGATTCAATCAGCAGGTTATGAAATGAAACCTGCTTCCTGAAATTTTCATCATGTTCAAGTTTATCCATAAAATCCTTTAGCTCAACTCCGCTGAGTGAATTATCGATATAACGATCAATTAAAGATCTTTCTTGCGTTGTCATATCAGGATTCTATTCCGGTGTTAAGTCTTGCCTGTGCGATCTGACGAAACTGATTGAGCGATTTATGAACTTCAAACTCTGCTATGACAGGATTGCTGAATTCAAACCTTACTGCGATTTCCTCAAAGGTGAGTTTCTCTGTATATCTGGCGCTTAAAAGTTTTTTACTTTGCTCATCAAGGATGGTAAAGCACGATGCAGTTGCATCTCTTTCGAGATCTGAGGCCGGTAAAATTTCAGGTTGACGCTTGAATTTTCTGCTTTCCCTTTCTTTATTCAAATGTTCATTAAGCAAATTATAAATGTACTTGTCAAGATCTACATGGGTTGAAAGCCGGTTTTGCTGAATATCCCTGAACATTTTGACAAGCACCTTTGCAAAAATGGCAGGTGTGGCAGAATCAGATATGCCTTTTCTTCGCAACCAACGCCTTGAGGACTGAAAGTATTTTTTACTTAAAGCAAAGAGGGTATCTTCTTTCCCGTTCCGGATAGAGGTAATAACTTCTTCGTTGGATTTGTGTGAGATCATTGCTTGGCAAAAGTAAAAAATTAAGGCGACTTTTCAGCTTTTCAGTGGGGTTACTGTAGTAGTTATTGAACATGACGGAGAAAAAAATCAATGTCGTAAATCTTTGATTTGCACCAATTTATAAGATTAATTACACAACCTACGATAATACCGTCAACAATTCACATGCAAGTAGTCATTACTCCGTTTCATCCTTCATTCTTCACTGAATCAAATACTGAAGATGAATTATTCTTGAACTTTTCAAACTTTGATTATAACTCTAGACTAAAAACCTGCGTTCATACGTTTACTGAATTAGCCGGGTGAAAGAAAAAAAATATCATCTGTCTTAATTTTTTCTTAACAGCCGCTTAACTAAAATTAACCGTCGCATTCATTTTTACTTCACTCGAAAGGAATGAATTTTGATGGCATAAATATTGACAAAATAAATTTTCAAAAAAAGAACGCTATGTTAAACAAAATGAAAAAAGCCATTGGCACATTACTGATCGCCGGATTAGGCGGACTTGCGGGTGCTTCTATTTATTCAAACTATTCAGATAGCAGCATTACCTCCGGAAATATTTCAGACAAGCAGAATGTATCATTTGTAAATCTTCCGGCAGCATCTCAATCCAATATGACAGATTTCACCAAAGCAGCAGAGATGTCAGTTCATGCAGTGGTCCACGTGAAGACCTTTTATTCTTCACAGTCAATAAGTCCATTCGGTGGAAATCCATTTGACTTCTGGGGCAGACCGCAGCAAAGACAACAGGAAGGCAGTGGTTCAGGAGTTATCATTACGAATGACGGTTACATAGTAACCAATAATCACGTAGTAGACAATGCAGACAAGGTTGAAGTTACATTGAACGATAATCAGTCCTACACAGCAAAAGTAATAGGAACTGATCCGTCAACAGACCTTGCTCTGCTCAAGATCGATGAAAAAAATCTCCCATTCATTCCTTATGGAAATTCTGATGATGTTAAGGTCGGCGAATGGGTTTTAGCAGTAGGTAATCCATTTAATCTGACAAGTACAGTTACAGCCGGAATCATAAGTGCAAAAGCAAGGAACATCGGTATACTTCCTGATCAGTATAAGATAGAATCATTTTTACAAACCGATGCTGCAGTTAATCCGGGAAATAGCGGCGGTGCTTTGGTAAATACAAATGGAGATCTTGTTGGTATCAACTCAGCCATTGCTTCTACTACCGGATCATTCACAGGATATTCTTTTGCAATTCCTGTAAACCTTGTCAGAAAAGTTATGGACGATCTTGTAGAGTACGGAAGTGTACAACGTGGTTTCATTGGAGTTTCTATCCGTGATATTGATTCCAAACTGGTTGAAGAAAAAGGTCTGAAACCGACGCAAGGTGTATTTGTTGCCGGACTTACAGAAGGTGGTGCAGCAGCAGAAGCAGGTTTGATGGAAGGAGATATCATCCAGAAAGTCGGAAACGTTTCTGTTACTTCTACCCCTCAATTACAGGAACAGATCGGAAGATATCGCCCCGGTGATAAAGTTGCAGTCACTGTGTTAAGAGATGGAAAATCGGAGAACCTGATGGTCACACTAAGGAATAAAGATGGTGATACTAAAATCATAAAAGCTGAAGAGTCATTAAATCTCTTAGGTGGCACTTTTGAAAATCTATCACAAGATGATAAGTCCAAGCTTAAGATCCGCGGTGGTGTAAAGATCTCAAAATTGCTTGCAGGCAAATTAAGAAGTGCAGGTATTCAGGAGGGCTTTATCATTACCTCTATCGATAAAAAACCAATTACATCTAAGGAAGATCTGGAAAACGCACTTAAGACCAAACAAGGTGGAGTGCTGATCGAAGGAGTATATCCGAATGGAATGAAAGCCTATTATGGATTTGGAATCTGAAAAGGATTTCGGATTGCAGAATTAGTATTATTCAAAGTTGGTACAGTTCTGAACCATCGGATTGCAAAAAACTTTAAATTTGAAAGAGTCGTAAATTCAAGTTTACGACTCTTTTTATTGAAAAAGTGTCAGAAAATGCATTTTTAGGTGCGATTTTTGATGTAATAAAAAGAATTGTTGCATGTCATTCTTTTTTCAACAATCCGGTGTAGTTATTAACCGTTTGTTGACAAAAACTTGCTTCGCCTTTAGCTAAGGCTTATCTTTGCAGCACTATTAAAAAACAGATTTTTCGTCTAAATCTGCGTATTTTCTAACTTAAAATCTCTCGTCTAACCATGCGTCAGCTCAAAATAACCAAATCGATCACCAACAGAGAAAGTCAATCTCTGGAGAAATATTTACAAGAAATTGGCCGTGAAGAGCTCATTACCGCTGAAGAAGAAGTCCGGTTAGCACGTAAGATCAAAGAAGGTGATCAGAATGCATTGGATCGTCTGACGAAAGCAAATCTCCGTTTCGTGGTATCAGTAGCAAAACAATACCAGAATCAGGGACTATCATTACCCGATCTTATCAATGAAGGTAACCTTGGATTGATCAAAGCGGCAAAACGTTTTGATGAGACCCGTGGTTTTAAATTCATCTCCTACGCTGTATGGTGGATCCGTCAAAGTATCCTTCAGGCATTAGCTGAACAATCAAGAATTGTCCGTCTGCCTCTTAACCAGGTAGGTTCTCTCAATAAAATTTCAAAAGCTTATTCAAAACTGGAACAGGAATTCGAACGTGAACCTTCTCCGGAAGAATTAGCTAAGATCCTGGATATCCCTACAGAAAAGATCGCCGACACAATGCGCGTCAGTGGTAAACATGTTTCAATGGATGCCCCTTTCGTTCAAGGTGAAGATAACAGTCTGATCGATGTACTTGAAAACGCAGACTCCCCTCGTGCAGATGGATTACTGATGAATGAATCTCTTCAGAAGGAGATCGATCGTTCACTCAGTACACTTACAGAACGCGAACGCGAAGTGATCAAATTGTTTTTCGGAATCGGAATGCAGCATGGTCTTACTCTGGAAGAGATCGGTGCTAAATTTGATCTTACACGCGAAAGAGTTCGTCAGATAAAAGAAAAAGCGATCCGTCGCCTGCGTCATAAATCGAGAAGCAGATTGTTAAAAGCTTATCTTGGATAATCTTCCTCTAATCTCATGACCTTATAAATCATTCCACAGACAGCTTTCACAAAAAATGAAAGCTGTCTGTGTTTTAATAAAACCCGGATACAAAATAAAAAACCCCACCTATTATGTCAACTGAGGCACTAAAAAATCAAACAAACGTCAACCACAAAGACAAGTATGAAAATGAACTGGCCGACTGGATCCAGCAGGAGAAATCGGCAATAGCATTGATCCATGTTGCAGGAACATTGTGGTTTGATAAATCTGTTGAACTTGTACTTTTCAGAAATCAATTAGTTGATCGAAGTGCCAGTGAAATCCTGAACCTTCACCAATACAGTAAGCAAATGGTGAATAAACCGATCAATGTCATTGATACTCTTGCTCTGGCCAAAGAGATGAATAAGGTTGACCTTGCTCCTTCCCGTATCGATATCGGTAAACTTGCTGCTGAATGGGTGCTGGAAAGAAAAAATTATAAAACGACAGAAGATTTCATCGGTGATAAATTAAAAGACTTCATCGGCAAAGGCAAAAGAGTAATGGTGCCTAAAGATGTTGTTCTCTATGGGTTCGGACGCATCGGCCGGATCCTGATGCGTGAACTTATTTCACAGGCAGGTAAAGGTGAACAACTCCGCCTCCGCGCTGTCGTGACACGTAATAACAGTGATGAAGATATTTCAAAACGTGCTGACTTGCTACGTAATGATTCTGTTCATGGAGCTTTTCCAGGGACTGTCATTGAGGATTTTGCCAATAAAGCACTTATTGTAAACGGACATTCCGTACAAATGATCGCTGCCAATGATCCCGGAGCAATTGATTATAATTCATATGGCATTCACGATGCACTTATCATCGATAACACCGGAGTTTCACGTGACCGCGAAGGCTTAAGCAAACATTTGAATTCTAAAGGTGCCAGTAAAGTTCTACTTACTGCACCCGGTAAAGGCGATGTTCCGAATATCGTTTATGGAGTCAATGAAGAAAGCTTTGATCATCATAATGAAACAATTTTCTCTGCCGCAAGTTGTACAACAAATGCAATCGTTCCTGTACTGGCAGTGATCGAAAAAGCATTGGGCATTGAGAAAGGACATATTGAGACTATTCACTCTTACACAAATGATCAGAACCTTCTCGATAACTATCACAAAAAATATCGTCGCGGAAGATCTGCGGCTTTGAATATGGTCATCACAGAAACAGGAGCTGACAAAGCTGTCGCAAAAGTTCTGCCTCCGCTTGCAGGTAAACTTACAGGTAATGCTGTCCGGGTACCAACACCTGATGTTTCTCTTGCAATTTTAAATCTAACTGTTAAGAAAGAGACTACTAAAGATGGTGTAAACGAGATCCTGAAAAATGCTGCACTTCATGGACCTTTAGTTGAACAAATTCAATATTCAGTTTCCAATGAATTAGTTTCTACTGATCTTGTCGGAAATCCTTGTGCTTCCATTGTAGACAGTCCGGCAACAATCGTCTCCAAAGACAATAAAAGCATGGTGCTTTATGTATGGTATGATAACGAATACGGTTACTCCCGTCAGGTTGTCAGATATGCGAAGTATCTGGCTGATGTGATCCGGCTTAGATATTATTAAGAGCCCGGAATCATTTTCGGGAAATCCTATAAATGATTTAAAAAGTTTAAGGGGTTTAAGGTGTTTCGAAACACTTTAAACCCCTTAGATATTTTACAACATATTCTTTCTGAGAATCCGGATAAATGTAAAAGTTACTCTACTCCAAACTCAACAATAACCATCTTATACTCCAACCCTTTCACAACCTGACCATTCGTTTTACCAAGGTCGTTGCGTTCTTTGTAGATCATACCTACCCCAGCTGCGTATTTTTCATTGCCATAAATGGTTTCAACAAAATTGTTTTCATCGATCTGAATAACGCTTAAAGTTGAATCGAATGATAAACCGTTCAGCACATCACTTTCATGAAAGTAATCGTAGTAGTAAATTTCTTCGTCATCTGTATTGGAATCGTTTCCATTCCATGAAATAGTTGAATTTATTGGAAATGAAAGTTTATGATATTTTATATTGTCTTCTGTCAGATACGCACTAGTCGAAGAAAGATACTGGGTCCACACTTCTGTCAATTGCCATTGCATGGTATCATTATCACGGTGGTAACGAAGACGGACCTGATTGACTCTTCCTTCCAGATCAATGTATGAACTGTCGATCTTGTCTTTTATCTGAAAATGATATGAGAAAACTGAATCATCATTGTTATTGTCCGTTTCAGAATGGTAGATCGAATCTACATCGTAGATAATGTACTTCCCTTTTTCTGTTGGAAAATAATTGTATGAGAGAGTTGGAATCTCAACACTTTCCTTCTTACATGAAAACCATGTAAAAACTGAAAGGCTGATTAACCACAAAATGATATTTCGTTTTTGCTTCTGCATCTGAAGAATTTACCTCTCGATAAATCCGCCGCCAATCACATCATCCCCATCGTAAAAAACAGCACTTTGACCAGGGGCAACTGCGGTAACAGAATTGTGAAAAGTTACTTTCACCCTGTCTCCTACTTGCTCAATGGTACTGTTGGTGCCTTTGTCTTTATAACGGATGCGTGTAAGGACTTCGGTAGCACTTTCTAACGAAGGGTATTTTATAAAGTTCACATTCTTCACCCACATGTCCTGCTTCTTCAATTCATCATAAGAACCAAGTACAACTGTATTAGTATCAGGCTTAATTTCAACTACATAAGCCGGGTCACCTAAAGCTACCTCAAGACCCTTACGTTGCCCAATTGTATAGAAAGGATAACCTCTGTGCTTGCCTAGAACTTTGCCTTCAGTATTCACAAAAAGACCGTCATTTAATCGCTCTTCAATACCTTCCACCTTTGTTTTCAGAAATGACCGATAATCATTATCAGGTATAAAACAGATCTCATAGGATTCAGGCTTTTTCGCCAACTCATGAAATCCCATGTCTTCTGCCATCTGGCGAATTTCCGATTTGTGATATTTACCAACAGGAAAAATGGTCCTCGACAGGCATTCCTGACTCACACCCCAGAGTACGTAGCTCTGATCTTTCCATTCGTCCTTCCCTTTACTGACAACATATCTGCCGTTTACTTCACGAACGTTTGCATAATGTCCTGTTGCAATAAACTCACAATCGAGCATATCTGCACGCTTCAGGAGTGCTTCCCATTTAATATGGGTATTGCACCGTACACATGGATTTGGTGTCCTTCCTGCTAAATATTCATCTACGAAATCATTGATCACATGATTCCCAAATTCTTCGCGGATATCGATGATATAATGCGGAAAACCTTTTTCAACAGCGATCGAACGGGCATCGTTAATTGAGTCCAGGGAACAACAGCCGGTTTCTTTTTTCGAACTTCCCGATGACTGGTAATCCCATGTCTTCATGGTCATGCCGACCACTTCATAACCTTGCTCATGTAAAATCATGGCTGAAACTGAGGAATCAATCCCACCGCTCATTGCCATCAAAACCCGACCTTTCGTACCCATATTTAATAAAATGATTTGCAAAGATACGGATTCATCAGTTGGATAAAAACTTAATAAAGTGTCAATCTAAGAAGGCTTATTCTCGCCTTAATCTATTTTTTATAAGGTTCTTCCACTTCAATTGGTCCTTTGTCGTCTGTAGCCGGGTTCAGCCAGACCCCTTTTTTATATTCATCTTCACTTTCTAATGTCCCGTTTTCCGAATAATTCTGCCATTTTCCTTCTTTTAATCCGCCCTTATAAAGTCCTTTTTGCCATATCTTTCCATTTGGATGATAAATTGTTAAAATACCCTCGAAGCCGCCATTTTTCATTACCCCACTTACTTTAGGAGTTCCATCCATAAAATACTCTTTATATATACCGTTTTGCACATCTTTCTTATAAATTACTGTTCTTGACAACTGACCATTCGGATAGAATAATTTCCATTCTCCTTCTTTCTTTCCTTTCACATAAAATTCTTCTGATGATTTTTTTCCCATTCTGTCAAAGTATACCCAAAGACTATCTTTTACCCTGTCAATGTATTTGCCTTTTGCCATCAAGCCACTGTCTTCAGAAAAGATCTCTGCATCATTGATCTCGCTTACACCTCTGAACTTTAAAATTGACTGCGGTTTTCCACTCTTGTAATATGTCTTGAAAATCCCTGTATGCTTTCCATCCTTATATACACCTTCAGAAAAAAGTACATCATTAGAATAATACTTTTTCCAGATTCCCTGCTTATGCCCTTTGGCATCGGTACGATTGATCGTATCGCCTTTGAAAATATTAAACTTCTGTGCACTTACTGCAGATGTAATCATGAATAAGAATAGAACTTTGAGAATGGTTTTCATGCTGTAAATATAACGTTTGTTTGATGCGTTGAATTGTGATTTACCGTTCATTCCACACGACTTTTTAAATCATGCGTGTTTATTTCTGAATTTTAACAAAACCATGATTATGCAATTTGTTCATTTCCATACTTTCGGGCTTTAAACGTATATTTTGCGGTTTATATAAAAATACTACATTGCGTCCTACTAAAATTCAAATCATCATATGAATACACCCTCTACCAATACAGGACATCCGCGCGGACTGTACCTACTCTTTTTCACAGAAATGTGGGAACGATTCAGTTACTACGGAATGCGTGCAATTTTCATTTTGTATATGACCAAAGCATTGCTGTTTGACAAAGCACTTGCCTCAAACGTATATGGAAGTTTTACCGGTCTGGTTTATCTGACACCTTTACTTGGAGGTTATCTGTGCGACAGGTTCTGGGGAAACAGAAGAAGTATTCTTATCGGCGGAGTCATGATGGCCATCGGACAATTTTTGTTGTACCTGAGTGGTAGTGCAGTCTCCGAAGGTGCTCAAAGTGGTTCGGCAATTACCTTTATGTGGATGGGACTTACATTACTGATCATTGGAAATGGTTTTTTCAAACCAAATATTTCAACAATGGTTGGACAGTTATATCCAAAGAATGATTCCAGGATCGACGGTGCCTTTACAATCTTTTATATGGGTATCAACATGGGAGCTTTTTTCTCACCACTTGTATGCGGAGGATTCTCCGAATTCAAGTACGGTTTTCTTGCAGCAGCGATCGGAATGGTCATCAGTTTGATCTCATTTGAATTACTGAAAAATAAACATCTTGTTGGTCCTGATGGTAAACCTATCGGTATGCCTGTTGCTAAGGTCGACATGAAAACTTACGGAACTATAATCGGTTCTATTGCTTTGATCTTTTGTTTGCTCAACTTCCAGAATATTGTAAAAGGAATTTTCGGTGCTGATGCTGTTGCCAATCCGGATACTCTCGGATATACGATTGCACACATCGACCTGGTTGCCTATCTGATCTATGCATCGCTTATCCTGATGCCAATCATTATTCTCACCGACAAATCACTTACAAAAGATGAAAGGGAAAGGATCATCGTGATCTTTATACTTGCCTTTTTCGTGATCTTTTTCTGGGCGTGTTTTGAGCAAGCCGGTGCATCACTTACATTGTTTGCCGATCAACAAGTTGACAGGGCAATAAATGTTAACATCAGTAGCTTTGTCATAGCGGGTGCAGGTGCTGTTCTAATTTATTTTCTTGGTAAAGCATTTGGCTGGTTTTTTGAATGGTCGAAAAAAACTATTTTAAGTATTCAGGGTGTCGGTGCAGTTGCAATTATTGCTATGGCATTTGCAGGAAAGATTCCTGATATTCATTTAAGCGAATTCCCTTCTCCATGGTTCCAATCGATCAATCCTCTTGCAATCATTGTACTTGCACCATTCTTTACAATGATGTGGGGTAAACTTGCAAAAGTAAATATGGAACCATCTTCACCATTGAAAATGGCTATGGGACTTGGCCTGGTAGCTTTAGGTTATGTGATCATTGCATATGCGGTAAGTGGTATTGATCCTTCTACGAAAATTGCCATGTTCTGGCTATTTGCACTATATATTGTTCATACAATGGGTGAACTGTGCTTATCTCCAATTGGACTAAGTATGGTTAGTAAACTTGCACCTCTTCGCCTATCTTCACTAATGATGGGAACCTGGTTTTTAGCAAATGCAGTAGCCAATAAATTTGCAGGAACTTTGAGTGCGCTCATTCCTCCTGGTGCCGGTGAAGAACCTGCAGAAGCCGGAGCTGCTATTCCAAGTTTCTTAGGAATTGAAATCTCCAATCTGTTTATCTTCTTCTGTGTATTTATCGTACTAAGTGGTGTAGCTTCATTGATATTGTTGGCAATGTATCGGAAGCTTTTGAAGATGATGCATGGAGTTAATTAATATGTAATTCAAGATTCGTAATCGATCAAGTAATATTGCAACTGGTTTGCAAACCTACTTCATCGATTACGAATCCTGAATCTTAATGAACATCCTACACATACTGATGAAAAAAACTCTTCCCCTACTGACGCTCTTGCTATTGTTCCTTTCAACCGTAAATGGACAGAATTCAAAAAATGAATCAATCAACTGGATTTCTTTTGAGGATGCCTTGAACAGATCAGCGAAAGAACCAAAGAAGATCTTCATGGACATTTACACTGAATGGTGTGGCTGGTGTAAAAAAATGGACAAATCTACATTCACGGATCCGGTGGTGATCGATTACCTGAACAAGCATTTCTATTCTGTGAAACTGGATGCAGAAACAAAGGATACCATTACTTACAAAGCAAAGGATTACACTTTTGTTCCAGCCTATAAATCCAATGAAGTCGCGGCTTATCTGTTAAACGGACAAATGGGTTATCCGACTTCCGTTTATCTTGATGAAAAATCCGATCCTATCACTGCAGTTCCGGGATATTATACTGCTGATCAATTGCTGCCGATCCTGAAATATTTTGGAGAAGATATTTACAAGACAAAAAAATGGGAAGAGTATCAGGCAGAATCAACAAAGTGATGAAGTAAAGTTTCTCCTTACTTTCTATCTCAATGACTTCATTTCCATGCAACTTTGAGTTTATTGTTATTTTATCCCAAAATTAGATTTGCTAAGGTGAAATAATTCGGTATTTTTGCCGCCCATTCCGGAAACGGATTTACATGGTGATTGTAGCTCAGCTGGTTAGAGCACTAGATTGTGGTTCTAGGGGTCGCGGGTTCGAATCCCGTCCTTCACCCTCACTATTTCCCTTGAACTAATTGGTTCAAGGGATTTTTTTTGACCGGAATTTGATTTCTGTCAGTGAACTGATACAAAGCCTGTTATTTAAAAGCTGTACCTTTACCCCGGATTTACAATGGACGAAAAAGTATTGCTTAATGTTGAAGGAATGGATTGCGCAAACTGCGCACTTTCGATCACACGTTCCTTAGAGAAATCCGGCTTCAATGATGTCACCGTCAATTTTGCAACCGGAGAAGTATTATTTGATATTGTTGAACCGGCCAAAGTTGATGAAGCTGTTTCCAATATTAAAAAACTCGGGTATTTTGTTGTAAAAAGATCCGACCTTCATCATGATGATCAGGAAATAAGTTTACCTGGAAACTCCTATACGGCAACGAGAAATAAATTTCTGATCGCTCTCGTATTTACTTTACCATTATTTCTTCACATGTTCATTCATGTGAAACTTTTGCACGATCCTTACTTTCAACTTATTTGTTCCTTGCCTGTTATCTTTATTGGTCTTACCCATTTTGGCAAAAGCGCATTTTATTCCGTCAGGTCAGGAGTTCCGAATATGGATGTACTCATTGTAATCGGATCGACTGCTGCATTCGCTTACAGTATTCTCGGAATGATAATTCATCCTGAAAATACTGCCAACTATTTATTCTTCGAAACAGGAGCAACCATTGTTACACTTGTGTTACTCGGAAATCTGATCGAACAAAAGTCAGTGAAGCAAACCACTTCTGCTTTAAAGGATCTTTCTTCTTTGCAACCTGCCAAAGCGAAATCCATTTCTATTCAGAATGGAAAGGAAACAATAAATGAAATTTCAATCGAAGAGATCAAACTGAACGACCTTTTACTTTTCAATTCAGGTGACCGGATCGCAGTAGATGGTCAGGTTGAATCCGGATCAGGTATTACAGATGAATCGATGCTTACAGGAGAGAGTTTACCTGTTACAAAAAAGGCGGGCGATAAAATGATCGGTGGAACTGTTTTGACTGAAGGTTCAGTGCGGATGAAAGTTGAAAGAACTACCAGGGATTCTGCACTTGCAAAAATAATCGAACTCGTTAAAATTGCCCAGAATAACCGTCCGGAAATCCAGAAACTTGGCGATAAGATCAGTGCCATTTTTGTTCCTGCCGTTTTATTGATCTCAGTAATTACGTTTGTTGTCGCTGTATTCATTGCTGACCTGCCACTTTCAAAAGCTTTATTGAACAGTATAGCAGTACTGGTAATTTCTTGTCCATGTGCCATGGGGCTTGCAACACCAACTGCTGTTATCGCCGGAATTGGAAGGGCTGCAAAAAATGGAATCCTGATCAAAGGAGGTTCAACTTTAGAACAACTGGCAAAAGTAAAAACGATAATTTTCGATAAGACAGGAACCCTGACAACAGGAAAATTCAGGATCAGGAAAATTAATTCAACAGGGATGAAAGAAGACGAAATAAAGAACATTCTGTTCTCAGTAGAATCGTATTCATCACACCCCATAGCAAGATCAATTCAATCGGAGCTGAAAGATTTTTCTCCCACTGCAATAAAATTTAAAAATATCCAGGAGGATAAGGGAATTGGAATAAATGCTACAACAGAATCCGGAGACCTCTATAGTGCAGGATCTTTTGTGATGGTCAGGCATTTTCTTTCCGACGACGAACACAATATTTACCTCTTGAAAAACAATGAGCTGATCGCAACAATTGATATTGAAGATGAAATCAAACCCGGAATAAAAGCCCTGGTCTCTCAGCTGAAGGAAATGGGCATCAAGAGCGTTTTGCTAAGTGGTGACAAAAAGAACCGTTGTGAACAAACCGCAATTCAGTGTGGGATAACAGAAGTACATTCAGAAAAACTCCCAATGGAAAAGAGCAAGGTCATAAGCGAGTACAAGAAAACCGGTCCCACTGCAATGTTTGGTGATGGTATCAATGATGCACCTTCTCTGGCCATAGCCAATGTAGGAATTTCCATCAGCAATGCTTCAGATGTTGCTATCCAGTCATCACAGGTCATTCTACTTGACAAGAATGATCTTTCAATTCTATTAAAAACGATTACGATAAGCCGACTCACCTATTCAACCATTAAGCAAAACCTTTTCTGGGCTTTCTTTTATAACACAATAGCAATTCCATTTGCCGCTTTCGGATTTCTGAGTCCTATGATAGGTGCTTTATCGATGGCCTTTTCTGACGTAATTGTAATTGGTAATTCATTACGACTGAAAACCCGGAAGATTTTATAAATTGCCGTTCCAAAAATAACGTTATAAAAGCTCCACGGAAAATACTCATGATCCCCAAATGGTATCCTTATCAAGAGGATCCGCAGTTTGGTGTTTTTATTCAGAAACATGCAGAAGCAATTGCTATTGACGACAAGGTCATGGTCATCTTTGCACATTCAGTTGCCGGTCTTCCAGAGAAATTTCATTTTGATATTTTACAGAAGAACAATCTCCTTGAAATTATAATATCATTCAGGAAAAATGAATCACTATTTGGAAATTTGATCAATGGTATCCGTTATTTCAGTGCGATCCGGAAAGGAATCAGCAAAGGAGAATCCTTCTTTAAAAACCCTGATCTGATCCATGCCTATGTTCTTCTGCGAACTGCTGTTGTTGCATATTATCTTTCGTTCATTTTCAAGAAACCATATGTTGTCAATGAACAATGGTCCGGATATGCTACAGGGAAATTTCAGGAAGGATCATTCTTTAAAAAAGCGATCACAAAATTTCTCGTGAAGAAATCATCAGGGTTGATCAGTGTTTCTGATTTTCTTCTTGACAAAATGCATGAATGCGGAATTTCAAATTCTAATGAGAAGGTCATCCCTAATTCCATTGAAGTTGTTAAAGAACCAGAACCTTCAAAACAGGAAAAGGTAAATGTACTTTTGGTAGCAGATCTGGTTGATGAAATTAAAAACATTGGTGCAGTGATCCGGAGTGTGGCTATTGCAAAGGATCAATTTCCAAATTTTGAACTACGTATAATCGGGCACGGAAAAGACAAAGAAAAGCTTATTGAGACAGCGCGCGAACTTGGCGTCCTTAATACGCACGTGATCTTTGAAGGATTAAAATCAAATCCAGAAGTTTACGGTTATCTGCAGAAATCTGATTTCCTGGTGATGAATAGCCGTTTTGAAACATTTTCCTTGATCTGTTGTGAAGCTATGAGTTGCGGAAAACCGGTACTTGCCACTCGATGTGGCGGGCCGGAGGAATTTATTGACCAGGAAGTTGGCATTCTCATTGGGGTCGATGACGATGCTCAATTGGCTGAAAAATTATTGTTTATGCTCAACAATTTCAGAGCGTTTGATAGTCATACGATTATCTCAAAAGTTAAAAACCGTTTCAGTAAAGAAACTGTTAAAAAGCTGTATTCAGACTTTTTTGGGTTGGTGACAGAGTAATAAGGGATTAATTCTCTACATTTTTGCCCGACCTAATTTTCTGAAATTGAGTCTGTCACCATATTGACATAAAAACGCGATTTTAAAGGTTTTCAGAGTGAAAATATGTTTGTATAAGCGAATGATTTCTCTAAATTTGTACGAGTAAAATGAACCTAAATTATTGTCTAACTTAATACTACCAATCAAAATGAAAAAAGGATTACTCCTGAGTCTGTCGGTTGCCCTAAGTTTTGGTGTTTTTGCACAAAATGCAAACCGCCTTCCACAAGGTTTCCGCAAAGCTGAAGTTCCATCTTCAGTGAAGAACAAAACATTAAAAGTACCTTTCAGAGATGCAACAATGGATAGTGGAATTCCATTTAACAAAACGATCAGTTCCCGGATGACTGCACCTCAACCAAGTACAATCAATTCTAGTCTTGTTGATGAGTACTTAGTAGGTCTTTCTTTTTATGACCTGCAAACAAACGCTTCTATTTCCAACCGTATTGTAAAAAATGACGATGGATCTTTTGCAGTTGCATGGACTTACTCTCCTGCTTATGATTCACCGGAAGCGTTTCCTCAGCGTGGTACCGGTTACAACTATTCTCCTGACGGAGTTACCTGGATCTTCCCATATGTACCGGGATCATCTCAGGGACCTGCTACAAGAATTGAATCAGTACGTACAGGATTTACAAACATCATCAATACTTCTTCGGGAGCAGAGATGGCAGTTGCTCACACAGGTACTTCAATGTCTTTGACTAGCCGTCCGGCAAAAGGTACGGGTGCATGGACAACTTCTTACCCATGGGGAACAACAAACAACGATACATGGCCAAAAGCAATTGCTGGTGGTAATGATATGGTTTATGCAATTTTCCAGGGAAGCGGTACCTCTCAGGTTCCTGCATTCGGACAGGATGGTCCAATGTTCTTCTCTCGTTCAACGGATGGTGGAGTTACATGGAGTGCAAAAGATACTATTCCTGGAACAGGTGCTTCTGAGTACCTTGGTTTCGGTGGTGATGATTTTGCTATTGATGCAAAAGGAAACACAGTTGCTATCGTATTGGGTAGCCAGTTAACAGATCTAATGTTATTGAAATCTACTGATGCAGGTGTTACATGGACTAAGTCGATCATTTACAAAAACCCTTGTCCTTTCCTTGATCTAAACTCAACTAACCCTTCTGATTCAGATTTTGATGGAATTATTGATACTCTTGACGGACATGCAGGTGATGCTGCTGTTTTGATCGGTGATAATGATCTTGTACACGTTACTTTCTCTGACTTCCGTTGGTATTATGATGGAGCTGGTGATGGAACTTACAACTATTTCCCTTCAACTGATGGTCTTGAATACTGGAATGACAATATGGGACAAAATGGTTACTTCTATATTGCTGGTGCAGAAGATCTAAATGGTAACGGAGAATTAGATGTTCCTCTTGATGAAACTTGTTCAGCAGTTGGTCTTGCTTGGGGTAACTACCGTGGTGGAATCACAGGAATGCCTTCAATGAGTCTTGGAGCAGATGGAAGAATCTATGTATCATATCAAACGATCAATGAATTAGCTGATACAGGAACTTACCACCAGTCTCACCGTCATGTCTACATCATTTCATCTGATGATAATGGTCAGACATGGACATATCCATTCAACATCGTACCTACGATTGCTGAAGGTGGTGATGGTGAAAACCAGGAAGCAGTTTTTGCATCTCTTGCAAAACAAACTGATAACATGATCTATGTTTTGTATCAACGCGACGTTGCTCCCGGTCATGCTCTTGCAACAGCAGGAACTTGTGATGATGATAACAACTCAGGTAATCCAAGTGACCTTGTATTTGCAAGAATTGATGCTGCTACGATGGTAGGGATTTCAAATCCTGTTTCTAATGACTTATTCCTTACTCAGTCGTATCCAAATCCTACAACAGGATTGGCTTATTTCAATATTGAAACAAGTTCAACTGAAGATATGATCATTACAGTTACAGATATGTTAGGAAAAGTTGTTTATTCAGAAGTGAAAAGCAATGTTCCTGCAGGTTTAACTACTATCACTCTTAATACTGCAGAGTGGAATTCAGGTTTATACAATTACAGCGTTACTTCCGGAAGCAAAAAAGGCTCTCGCCAGATCGTTGTTCAGTAATTTATATGATAATTTTGTTAAAAGTCCTGCTTATTTACAGCAGGACTTTTTTTTTATTCATGAAATTAGTTAATTGCCTGAAATTCCGAAGATGAGGAACACTTTTTGAATGTCATTATTCTATCAAATTTCCCGCCTTCATCATAAAATGTATTGTAATCACTTAACTTCGTCTGATAAACAGATATTACTAACCTAAAATCAAATTTATAATGAAAAAAAATTTACTCTTAATGCTAACCTTTGCGATAGGCGTAAGTGTACAGGCTCAGAATTCGACCCTGGCACCACAAGGCTTCCGTAAAGCTACCGTACCTGCTTCTGCGAAAAACCGCGCAGTCCTGGTAAGTCCTCGTGACCGGAACATTGATAGCGGTATACCATTTAACAAAGCTATTAGTACAAGGTTAACTTCCCCGCAACCTAATTCAGTAATGGGAGGATTTCTTAATGAAACACAGGTAGGATACACTTATTATGATCTTCAGACAAACAATGCTACCAGTAACAGAATTGTTTATAATGATGATGGAACTTATGCTGTTTCCTTTACTTTTAGTCCATTGTATGACAATCCGGAAGCATTCTTACAACGCGGAACTGGTTACAACTATTCAACGGATGGAATTACATGGTTATTTCCAGCACCAGGTCCAAGTACTAGAATAGAAACTGAAAGAACCGGATTTACAAATATCGTAAACACCACTTCAGGTTCAGAATTTGCCGTAGCTCACGGAACTAATGAAATGACAATGACCTATCGTGCTGCCAAAGGTACAGGTGCATGGAATGCAACCAGTAAACCTTGGGGTACTTCAACCACAGATACATGGCCGAAAGCAGTTTCAGGTGGAAACAATCTGGCCTATGCAATTTTCCAGGGTGCTGGTGTAACTACTCCACCGGTTCCGGTATGGGGACAACAAGGTCCGCTTTTCTTCTCTAAATCAACTGATGGTGGAGTAACATGGAGTGCAAAAGATACTATTCCGGGAACAGGTGCAGGATTTTATATGGGCTTTGGTGGCGACGAATATGCTATTGATGCAAGAGGAAATACTGTTGCAATTGTTCTTGGAAGTACAATTACTGACCTAATGCTATTGAAGTCTACTGATGCTGGTGCGACATGGACAAAAACAATCATTTACAGATGTCCTATTTCGATGTTCAATACATCTAACGGTAGTATTTCCGATACTAATTCTGACGGCATTGCTGATACGATCATGTCGCATGGTGGCGATCAGGCAATAATTATTGATGAAAATGATTCATGCCACGTATTTTTCTCTGATGTACGTTGGATGAGTGACGGTGCAACAGCAGGAAGCTATTCTTATTTCCCTGGAACCGATGGATTAGAATACTGGAATGAAAGCATGGGCGAAGGTGGCTACCAATTCCTTACTTCAGCAGAAGACTTCAATGGAAATAATCTACTTGATGTTCCTGCAGATCAGACTTGCACTTTCCAATGGGGAAATTATGGTGGTGGAATAACAGGCATTCCTTCTGCAGGTATTGATGCAAATGGAACGATCTACCTCTCTTATCAAACTATCAATGAACTTGCGGACACGGCTACTTATCATCAGGCTCACCGACATGTTTATATCATGACTTCACCTGATAAAGGAGCAACGTGGACTTATCCTTATAACATTGTCCCTATGATCGCTTCCGGTGGTGATGGAGAAAACGAAGAGGCTGTATTTGCAGCTCTTCCAAAACGTGTAGGTAATGTACTTTCAGTTTTATATCAACGTGATGTTGCGCCTGGTCATGCTTTAGCTGCAGCAGGTACATGTGATGATGATAATAATTCCGGAAATTCAAGTAATATCATCTTCGCACAATACGATATCGCAAATATTGTTGGTGTAAAAGGAATTGCTTCAAATGATCTTTTCATTACACAAGCGTATCCTAATCCAACTTCAGGAATGACTTACTTTAATGTTACAACTAAATCAAATGATGACATGACAATCACTGTCACAGATCTTCTTGGTAAAGTTGTCCATTCTGAACTTAAAGCTAATGTTGCTACTGGAGTAACTACAGTTTCATTAAATACTGCAAACTGGAATTCCGGTATGTACACTTATAATGTAATCTCAGGTGGTAAATCTGCAACTGGAAAATTGATCGTTCAGTAATTTTAAGAATACCATTTAGTAAATAATCAAAATGGCCTTCTGGAAAGTAATATTTCCAAAAGGCCATTTTCTTTACCTCCTATCCCACTCTAAATTTCGAAGAATATTCCTTCTTCATTTTTCACCTGATCTTTCGTTTTCATTTCAGATGATTCAAATCCAAAATCCCAGGTGTTCTTTCTACAGTAAATCCTTCAGCATATTTATATCCTGCAGGCCTTCCGAATTCAATAGAACGTGCTTTTAAAAAATCCAGAAATTCTTTAGTTGAGATGGCTGTTTCAGGCTCTGTTGCATCAGGCTGATAAAATTGAGTTTTATATGCTAATATCGATTGCATCTTTTGCTCCCATTCTTCTGAAATATCAACTACAAAATCAGGTTTGATGGATCTGTCCTGTATGTAGTGATAAACCGCTTCCGGTCGCCAAGGTTCTTGTTTATTACCTGAATCAGCAGTCTCTACTTTTATTAAACCGGACAGAAAAACCGAATCACTGACCAGTAATGAGGCACGGCCATGATCTGGATGTCTATCCATGATAGCGTTACATAAAATTATCTTTGGCCTGTATTTCCGGATCATCCTAACGATCTGTAGTTTATGAGCCTCATCATTCTGGAAATAGCCGTCAGCCATATTCAAATTCTCCCTGGCTGAAAGTCCAATGATCTTTGAAGCGGCTTCAGCTTCTGATTTACGGGTAACTGCATTTCCCCTTGTTCCCAGTTCGCCATTTGTAAGATCAACAATGCCACACTTATAGCCCTTTTTTATATGATTTATCAATGTTCCGGATGCACTCAATTCAACATCATCCGGATGCGCGCCAAAGGCAAGTATGTCTAAATTCATAAGATTGTTAAATAAGTACTTCGTACATTTATTCCGGTCAAAAATAACAATCAACTTCGTATTAAAATACTTTTTTTAATTTCGAAGAATTCTAATTCATATTTATGAAAATTTCCTTTCATGGTGCTGCACGCACAGTAACCGGAAGTAAGCACTTACTGAAACTGAATAGCGGGTTGAACATTTTACTTGATTGCGGATTTTTTCAGGGATTAGGTCCGGAAACGGACACTTTAAACCGGCATTTTGGCTTTGATCCGGCTGAAGTGGATATCCTGATTCTTTCACACGCTCATATTGACCATTCCGGAAATATTCCATTACTGGTTAAACAAGGATTTAAGGGAAAGATCTATTGTACGGCTGCAACTCATGATCTTGCAGCAATTATGCTTGCGGATACTGCACATATTCAGGAAAATGATCTGAAATATGTCAATAAAAAACGTGCTGCAAAGGACAAATCGCCACTTCAACCTATTTACACAATTGAAGATGTAGATGCAGCTATGGAGTTGTTCTTTACGCTTCCTTACCGCAAGGAAATTGAAATTGCACCCGATGTAAAAGTTTCCTTTACCGATAGTGGACATATTCTTGGGGCTGCTGCAGTCAACCTGAAAATAAAAGAAAACGGAAAAGAGATCCGACTGACATTTACGGGTGACATTGGAAGACCCGGCGACAAGATCCTGAAAGTTCCTGATGTATTTCCGCAGGCAGAATATATTATTTGCGAAAGTACTTATGGAAACCGGCTTCATGAGTCAACAGAAGACTCAGAAAAAAATTTACTTGAAATCGTCAGACATACTTGTGTTGAAAAGAAAGGCAAACTGATAATACCGGCATTTAGTTTGGGAAGAACCCAGGAAGTCGTTTACGTTTTGAATATTCTGAAAAATGCGGGACTGCTACCTGCTATTCCGGTGTATGTCGACAGTCCACTGTCAGTTAATGCAACTGCAATAATGAAAGCACATCCCGAATGCTTCAACGGCGAAATCCTGAAATCACTTCGTCAGGATCCTGATCCATTCGGATTTGAGAATCTGCATTATATCCAGCAGGTAAAGGATTCAATTGCACTTAATGACATGGACAAACCGATGATCATAATTTCTGCTTCAGGAATGGCAGATGCAGGAAGGATCAAGCATCACATTAAAAATAATATCAAGGATCCCAAAAATACAATTCTGCTGGTCGGATATTGCTCACCAGGATCTCTTGGTGGAAGACTTGCAGCAGGGCAAAAAGAAGTGCGGATCTTTGGTAAAGAATATGAAGTATTGAGTGAAGTCGTTCAAATGAGCAGCTACAGTGCGCATGGTGATTACAAAGAAATGCTTCAGTACCTTTCCTGTCAAAAACCTGCAGAAATCAAAGAAATGTTCTTAGTTCATGGTGAACATGAAGTTCAGGTTGACTGGAAAGAAAAATTACTTGATTCGGGCTTTAAAAAAATCACCATACCGGAATTACATTCAACATTTGAAATTAACTGATGAATATAGTCCTGCATCTGATACGTAAAGAAATAAAAAGCGAATGGAAGCAGAAGTATGCATTTAACGGATTGCTGTTATATGTTGTAAGCACTGTCTTTGTCTGTTATTTATCGTTCCGACAAATCGTTGATCTTCCAACATGGAATGCATTATTCTGGATCATCCAGCTTTTTGCAGGAGTAAATGCAATTTCAAAAAGTTTCCTGCAGGAAGGACGTGGGCGAATGTTATATTACTATACGATCACAAATGCCAGGTCCTTTATTCTAGCAAAGATCATCTATAATCTCCTGCTAATGCTGGTACTTTCTGCTTTCAATCTTCTTTTTTATTCTCTCTTTATAGGGAACCCGGTGCAAAATATGCCTATGTTCTTGCTGGCAATGCTTCTGGGGAGTGCCGGTTTTTCTGCAGTTCTTGCAATGGTCTCTGCAATCGCTTCAAAGGCCGGAAATAATTTTGCATTGATGTCGATCCTGAGTTTCCCGATCCTGATCCCGGTTCTGATGGTTACCATTCGTTTTTCAAAAAACGCAATGGATGGAATTGCCTGGGCAGTGAATCAGCAATTCGCAATTATTTTAATTGCATTGATCGCAATGGTCTTTGCACTTTCATATTTACTCTTCCCTTATCTTTGGCGTGATTAATTATTATTGCAGATGAATGATATAAAAAACAATACTACTACCCTGTTCTCCGGTTTGCAATGGTGGAAATGGCTTTGCATCCTGCTTTTATTCTATACCTTTTATCAGGGATTGATGATTGAAGTTCCAAGGATGGCGATCCTACATGAAACGATACGAAATTTATTCTTTCATGTGACCATGTGGTTTTCAATGATCATCATGATGTTTGCTTCCCTGATCTATGGTATAAGATACCTTTCAACGAACGATATAAAATTTGATATCAAGGCAAGTGAGTCTGCTTACACCGGAGTTTTTTTAGGAATACTTGGACTGGCAACAGGAAGCCTCTGGGCAAAATATACCTGGGGCGCATGGTGGGTCAACGATGCAAAACTTAATGGAGCTGCGGCTGCCATGCTGGTTTATTTTGCTTATATCATCCTGCGAGGTTCGATTGACGACGAACATAAAAGAGCTAAACTCGCTAGCGTCTATGGAATTTTTGCTTTCACCATGATGCTTGTGTTTATCATGATCCTTCCAAGGCTAACAGATTCACTTCATCCGGGAAATGGTGGAAATCCGGGATTCAGCAATTACGACCTTGATAGCAAAATGAGAACTGTCTTCTATCCTGCCGTAGTTGGATGGGCTTTACTTGCAACATGGATCACAGAGATCAATGTTCGGATAAAAATTCTAAAAAATAAATCAGAAGAATAACAATGAGAAAAATCAAACACGCCTTTTTTTCAATTCTACTTTCAATATTGCCTCTCTTAACTTTTGCTCAAGGCACTGGTGAAGAAATGGCAGATGTAATGCGATCGAATGGTAAGATCTTCGTCGTTATCGGTGTCATTGGCATTATTTTACTTGGTATCCTGATCTTCCTACTCATGATTGACAAAAAAGTGCGAATTTTAGAAAAAAACGGATTAAAAAAGTAAATGCAGGTTTAAATCTTCATGTAAAAAATACAGAATTGCTACTGATTTTAATGCTAAATTTGCATTTCAATTAAGAGCAGTATTCCATGAAGAAATCGCACATTATTGCAATAGTTATTATTGCCATTGCAATCGGGGCTATCCTTAGTACACTTGCTGATTCCAGCACCTATGCTTCCTTTCGTGTCGCTGAAGAGGAACCAACAAAAACTTTTCATGTAGTGGGTAAGCTCAATAAAGACAAACCTCAGGAATATAATCCTAAAGTTGACGCAGACTTGTTCTCTTTTTTTCTGGTCGATAACGAAGGCAAAGAAAAACAAGTACAGTTACATAAAGCTAAACCCCAGGACTTCGAGAAATCTGAACAGATCGTTGTTATTGGAAAAATGGAAGCGGGGAATTTTGTCGCATCAGATATCCTGATGAAATGTCCTTCCAAATACAATACTTCCAGTGAAGATATGAAAGCTGTTACTTCCCAACGTTGATCTTAGCATTTACAAATTAATTTAATGGACATACAATACATAGGAGAACAACTCCTCTGGGGAAAGATTGGAAATCTACTGGTATTTACTGCATTTACCGCTGCACTTCTGGCCGCAATCTCCTACTTCTTCGCAATACGAACTGAAGACCGATCGTGGCGAAAACTTGCACGACAAGCTTTTGCAATTCACACCATCTCTATCACTGGAATATTCGGGTTGCTTTTTTACCTGATCCTGAATCACCGTTTTGAATATGTTTATGTCTGGGAGCACAGTAATACGATCATGCCCCTGAAATATATTCTTTCCTGCTTCTGGGAAGGACAGGAAGGAAGTTTTCTTTTGTGGATGTTCTGGCATTGTGTTCTTGGCTGGGTGCTCATCTTAACTGCCGGCGAATGGGAAAGCGGTGTTATGTTCGTTATCTCCATGGTTCAGGTCTTCCTGGCTTCAATGATCTTAGGCGTAGTAGTTCTCGGATATAAACTTGGCAATAATCCGTTCGTACTCTTACGCGAACATCCTGATTTTGCCAATCTGCCTTTCATTAAAATGCCGGATTATCTCAGCCGGATAAAAGATGGACGTGGATTAAATCCTTTACTTCAGAATTACTGGATGACAATTCACCCTCCTACACTCTTCCTCGGATTTGCAGCTACTGTCGTTCCATTTGCTTTTGCTATTGCAGGTTTACTAAGAAAGAAATATTCTGAATGGATCAAGCCTGCTTTACCATGGACTTTCTTTGGGGTAATGATCCTTGGGACGGGAATATTGATGGGTGCAGCATGGGCATACGAATCATTAAGTTTCGGAGGATTCTGGGCATGGGATCCTGTTGAAAACGCATCACTTGTTCCGTGGATGACACTTGTTGGACTGGCGCATGTAATGTTGATATACAAACACAGGCAGCGTTCCCTGATGTCGAATTACCTTCTGGCAATAGCGACATTTTTCTTTATTCTTTACTCAACATTTCTTACAAGATCCGGAATTTTAGGCAACTCATCTGTACATGCATTCACCGATCTTGGTATGTCAGGTCACCTGTTGATCTACATGCTGTTCTTTCTTGTATTGTCAGCATTTCTTCTTATAAAAAATTATAAAGCACTGAAAGAATCACATGAAGAAGAACATCTTTCCTCCCGTGAATTCTGGATGTTCATCGGTATGCTTGTTTTAGTGATCGGCTGTCTGCAAATTACTTTTACTACTTCCCTCCCGGTCTTCAATAAACTATTCGGACTGAATATGGCAGCGCCAACAGATGCTATCGATCATTATAACAAATGGCAGGTACCTGTTGCAATATTCATTTGCCTGCTGATCGGCATTGCACAATTCTTCAAGTACAAAAAAAGTGAATGGAAAGACATCAGAAAAAAACTCACGTTTAGCCTGATGATCTCAATTCTGATCACAGCTTTAAGTGCATTTTATCTGGGAACCTACAGAGTACATTATTACATTCTTTTCTTTGCAAGTGTCTTTGCTGTTGTAGCCAACCTGGCTTATATTATTTCTGTACTGAAAGGTAAACTTGGAAATTCCGGAGCTTCAATAGCTCATATTGGAATAGGATTAATTTTACTTGGTGCTCTTGTTTCCAATTCCAAGAAGGAAGTGATTTCAAGAAACCTTAAAAATGTCGATCTGGGTAAGGACATGCCGAATAAGGAGAATATTATGATCGAACAAAAGATCGATACTCTCCCGATGGGAAATTATTATGTAACCTATTCAAAGCGTGAAACTGAAGGTGTAAATGTATTCTTTACCATAGAGTACTTCAAACCTGATCCCTTGACCGGTGAGAAAGTAAAACAATTCGAATTAAAACCTTTTGTTCAGTTAAATGAAAGAATGGGAAATGTTGCAGAACCTGCTACTAAACATTTCTTTGACAAAGATATTTATACGCATATTACTTATGCCGAAATTGAAAAGGCAACCAGTGATCATGGAGAAGAAGGTCATAATCACGAAGAGAACGAAGACTATCAGCCGTATAAAAAACAAATGCTTGCGGTTGGAGACACTTTCATTACAAGCAACAGCTTTGTTATACTTCGAAGCCTGAAAAAAGATCTTGACAGAAAAGATTTTGAATTGCGCGACTCCGACCTGATCGTTGGTGCTGATCTGATGGTTCAGGATATTAATAAAACGATCTATGAATCCATGCCCGTATTTGTGATCAAAGACTTTTCTGTTTATACTAAGACTTCAGTTGTTGATGAACTAGGACTCAAATTTGAATTTTCAAAGATCGATCCTACGACAGGCAAAATTGAACTTTCAATAGCAGAAAAGAAAGAGAATAAAGCGGATTTCATTGTAATGAAAGCAATCATCTTCCCTTACATTAATGTTTTATGGATAGGTTGTTTGCTGATGATCATCGGTTCAGTGATAGCAATCAGAAAGATGATCATAAAAAACAGGAAAACCGGCAAAGTCTGATATAATGAAGATCTTTATCATAGGGGCCGGTAACGTTGCCTGGCATATTGCCCCGCCTCTGCTTAAGATGGGACATGAGATCATTGGAGTATATAGCCGGACAAAAAGTTCTGCGAATCTGCTTTCGAAAAAAGTCAGATCGAAATCTTTTGTCAATGTCGATCTCATTCCTGATCATGCAGATCTTTATATCATTGCTTTGAGTGATAAAGCAATTGCACCTCTGGTGAAGCGTTTAAAATTTATTCCGAAATTTATTGCGCACACAAGCGGATCTGTGCCGATTTCAGTATTCCCTTCAAAAATAAAAAACACGGGTGTATTTTATCCATTACAGACTTTTTCCAAAAACAGAAAAGTAAATCTGGATACCGTTCCTATTCTTATTGAAAGCAGTAATCAGAAAACCAGAAAAATGCTTACTGATCTTGCCCGGCAATATTCTGATCACGTAAATTTCATCAGTTCTGACAAGAGAAAAAAAATTCATCTGGCAGCAGTGTTTGCCAATAATTTTGTCAACCACCTATATTCAATTTCAGCAGATATCTTAAAGGAAAACAAATTATCATTCGATCTTTTGAAACCCCTGATTTTAGAAACAGCAGCAAAAATCCGGGAAAATGATCCTGATAAAATGCAGACAGGTCCCTCCAGAAGAAATGATCAGCAGATCATTAATGAACACTTGATTCTTTTAAAAGGCCAAAAACAAAGGAAAGCGATCTATACACTTTTAAGTCAGAGCATTCTTGATAAGTTTAAAGGCAAGAATTAATTTCAATTCCATTATTTCTCTATTATTGTATCGATGAAAAATTTCAAAGAAACACTTCACCCTATCCGATGTTTTGTTTTTGATGTCGATGGCGTTTTAACGGACAATAGGATCGTTGTAATGCCAAATGAACTGCACAGGATCATGAATATCCGTGACGGCTTTGCATTAAAGGAAGCTGTTGATTCAGGATATCATGTCATAATAATATCCGGAGGTAAATCAGAAAGTGTCAGAACAAGACTGGCAAATCTTGGCATAAAAGATATTTACCTCGGAGTAAAAGATAAAACCGTTCAACTGGACGAGGTCAAAAAACTTTATGGCCTGAAAACAGAAGAGATCTTATACATGGGAGATGATATCCCTGATTATTTTGTCATGCAACAAGTCGGGGTTCCAACCTGCCCCGGAGATGCCGTCCATGAGATCCGCGAACTCAGCATCTACATCAGTCCATTTAATGGCGGCGAAGGATGCGTAAGAGATGTAATTGAACAAACTCTGAAACTCCATGGCAAATGGCCGGTGAAATGATTACAGAAAACAAATTGGTCATTTTCCTGAAATTGATTCGCTGGCCGAATCTGTTGATGATTGCAGCAACTCAATTCCTTGTTCGTTACTGTCTGATCATGCCGGCGTTTACTGTTGAATATAAGGTGATCAGTATTTTCCCGGATCATATGGACAAATTGCAGTTTCTGCTTCTGGTAATTTCTACACTCTTAATTTCAGCAGGCGGATATATTATTAATGACATCCAGGATACATCGATAGACCAAGAAAACAAGCCCGGCAAAAACAAAATAAATAATGGCATCTCCGAAACTCTCGCACTGAAGATCTATTATATCCTGACAATTTCAGGAGTTATCTGTGGCTTTGTTACAGCTCTGATGATCGGTAAATTTTCACTCGGCTTTGTTCCTCTCTTTGCTGCTGTTTCCTTGTATATGTATTCTACTTTTTACAAGAAGAGATTGTTCTCAGGAAATATCCTGATCGCAATTCTTTCTGCTTTGAGTGTCCTGATCGTTGGACTCTTTGAGCCGGCTTTTTATAAAAGCTTTATTTACCTTTTATGGTACGGAGTCTTTGCTTTTGAGATCTCATTGATCAGGGAAATTATTAAAGATATTGAAGATAAAGATGGGGATGAAAGAGCTCAGTGTAAGACGATACCAATTCGTTTTGGTACGGAAAAAACAAAACTCGTAATTTATGGACTGATCCTTTTTACGATTGCTTCAATAATGCATGTTCTTTACCATGACTTTTATGATAATACAGTAATCAGTTTCTGGATCTTGACAGGCATCTTTATTATTCCGCTGTTAATACTTGCCTATTCAATTTATATCTCGCAGGAAAAGAAAGACTTTCACTTTGCCAGTTGGATTGCGAAAGTATATATGATCATGGGAATCTTCAGTCTATTGGGGTTCTGGTATTACTTTTTAAAATAATCAATTGAAAGATCATTCTGAATTTAAACTAGTACTTGGCTCCGGATCTCCACGGAGAAAACAATTATTATCTGAATGCGGATTTAACTTTTCGGTCAGGACCAGGGAAATTGACGAAACACCACCTGCAGGATTTCATCGATTTGAAATTGCCATGCAGCTGGCAGAAATGAAATCAGAAGCACTTAAAGATTCTTTACAGGATGATGAAATCCTTATCACTGCCGATACGATCGTTTGTCTGAATGATCATGTACTTAATAAACCAAAAGATGAAGTACAGGCATTTGAAATGCTCAAAATGCTCAGTGGAAAAATTCATCAGGTGTATACAGGAGTTTGTATCGTATCGAAAACTAAAAAGATAGTTTTCTCGTGTGAGACAGATGTAGAATTCAATTCATTAACAGATGTGCAGATAAAAAAATACATCAACGATTTTTCTCCTTTCGATAAAGCCGGTTCATACGGAGCTCAGGAGTGCCTTCCTCCCGGAATGAATCCCTGCTCAGAAACAGAGAAGCAGTTCATGATCTCTATCGGCAAACCAGATCTGTTTGAAAATACACTCTCAGAAATAAAAAAGGACAGTGTTCCTGTTATCAGAAAGATCAACGGAAGTTATTTTAATGTCATGGGTCTGCCAATTGTAGAACTGACAAATCATTTGAATTCCTTCACCAACTGATCATGGAAAAGCTAAAAGATTCCGGAATCAGGACAGCCTATTTAAAAATGCACCTCGCAATTTTTTTGTGGGGATTTACAGGATTGCTTGGACAGATGATCCATCTGAATGAAGGAATGCTTGTTTGGTACAGAATGCTGTTAAGTAGTGTTGCTATACTGGGAATTTTCTATTACAGAAAATCTTTTCCAAAGGTGACCAGCAAAGAAGTCTGGATGATCGGAGCAATTGGATTTCTAGTCATGCTCCATTGGGTAACTTTTTACGGCTCCATTAAGGCAAGTAGTATTTCCGTTGCTATGATCTGTTTATCTGCAATTGCCCTCTTCTCCTCGATCCTTGAACCCCTGATCAATAAAGCTCCGTTCGATTTCATTGAGATTCTTTTCAGTGCTATGGCAGTAACCGGGATCTCTACAATTTATAATTCTGATGTAACTGCATCGACCGGAATAATCCTTGGACTTATCAGTGCATTTTTAAGTGCCCTTTTTTCGACATTCAATAAACGCATAGCCGGAAAATACGAATCGCTGACAATAAGTTTTATTGAACTTTCCTTCGGATTCGGATTTCTTACGCTTCTACTTCCCGTTTATTTTCTCTTTGCAGACAGCACAAAACTTTTACCCGATTGGTCAGATCTATTTTATCTTGTCATACTATCCTTGTTTTGTACAGTTCTGACCTGGATCTTATCTTTGCAGGCTCTGAGAAAAGTCTCTGCTTATACAATGGGATTGGCCCTGAATCTTGAACCGGTTTACGGAATAATTCTGGCAATACTTTTTGCCAATGAAGGAAGATTAATGAACAGCGGTTTTATCACAGGTGCAATTATTATTCTCGTAACAGTTGTATTGCATACGATTTACAAAGCAAGAAAAACCAGATCTGTAAAGAAAAATGCTTCACTACAATAAATTCGAAAGTCCGATCGGTACTATTTTACTGATAGCAAAGAGTTCCGGACTTTGCTATGCAGAATTTGAAGAGGATCATGATTCAGAAAAAAAATTACAAGACATCAGCACGAAACTTAGGGAAGACCTCTGCAAAGGCAATAGTGAAATTCTGGAATCTGCGGAAATGCAATTGAGTAGTTATTTTAAAAAAGATTTAACAGACTTTAACATCACTCTTGATCCTGTCGGAACTGACTTTCAGAAAACCGTTTGGAGTTCTTTACAGGAAATTCCTTATGGTAAATTAAAAACCTACAAAATTCAGTCTGAAGATCTGAAATCGCCAGATGCGATCCGCGCCATTGCAAGTGCGAATGGGAAAAATCCAATCGCCATTATAATACCCTGTCACCGGGTCATCGGAAGTGATGGCACATTAACAGGTTATGCCGGCGGGCTTTGGCGTAAAAAATGGCTCCTTGAACACGAATGTTCGTTGAATGCTGGACAGGTGTCATTGTTTTAAAAAGAAAAAATTGTACTTTTGTTTAATGCGCAATTCCGGGAAGATTTTCTTTTCGTTTCTATTTCTCCTTTCTTTTCTGATTCCAACAGTCGGAGAAACATTGCATCAACTCTCACATGCAAATGATCTGCATTGCAATGAAACAAGCGTACATCATTTTCACGAAGCTGAGCATCATTGTGCGATATGCGACTTTTCATTTACCAGTTATTATTCTGACATCTTCAAACCTGAACTGGAAGCACCCGGTTTTTTTGAAATCAAGTATGGAGCTGCTGCATTACAATCCTTTTATATTGAAAAAATTTCCGGTGTAGTCCTGAGAGGTCCGCCAACGATTTGTTAATTTTTTTTTGATTCAAAATAATACACAATTCAAAGAACGAAAAGTGCTTTCCTGACTGACCATTTTGGTTTATCAGGGTAGTTCATATTTCTCAGTATTTGAATATAGGTTTTAAATTGAATCTCCATTTTTAACAAATTAAACCCAATTAAAATGAAACTAAAATCATTTATTTATGCAATCGTATGCGTGTTTCTGATTGCAAAAGTAAACGCATACCCTGTTGGCGAAAAGATCAAATTAACAGGATCGGTCGTTGATAAATCTACAGGAGAAAAATTACCAGGGGTCAGCATTTACATTCCAGACCTTAAGGCCGGAAGTATTACGGATGCAAATGGTCAGTTCAAAATTGAAAATCTTCCTGAGAAAAAACTACTCATACAATTCAGTCTGGTCGGTTATAAGAATTTCATAACTACAGTTGATCTGTCCACAACCAAAAATATCGACATCTCTCTCGAAACCTCTGTCAAGGAAATAAATGCAATCATTGTTACGGGATCGGCAAATGCAATTGAAAAAAACAGAGCCCCTACTCCAATTACAGTTATTCAGAAATCACTCATTCTGGAAAATTCATCTTCAAATATTATAGATGCTCTGGCAAAACAACCCGGCATTTCACAAATTACAACCGGTAGCGGTATTTCAAAACCTGTGATCAGAGGACTTGGTTATAACAGGGTCATTGTAATAAACGATGGCATCAAACAGGAAGGACAACAATGGGGTGATGAGCATGGAATCGAAATGGATGATTACAGTGTTGATAAAGTAGAAGTACTGAAAGGTCCGGCCTCTTTGATGTATGGTTCCGATGCCATGGCCGGAGTGATCAATATGATCACTGCGCCTTCACTTGCTGAAGGGAAAATTACAGGTGAACTTGTTTCAGAATATCAGTCGAATAACGGTCTCTATGGTTATTCCGCAAACAGTAAAGGAAACCTAAAAGGCTTTGTCTGGGATGTTCGATTCAGTAATAAGGCTGCACATGCATATAAAAATAAATATGATGGCTATGTCTATAATTCCGGTTTCAAAGAATATGCTGCGCAAACAATTTTCGGCATAAACAAATCATGGGGATTTTCACATTTACACCTGAGTTACTTCAACCTTACTCCCGGAATTTCCGAAGGAGAGCGAGATGATGCAAGCGGAAAATTCACCAAGCCTGTTGTGATCAACGATTCAACGATTGAAGATGAACTCGCCGCAGACTCTGATTTCAAATCCTATTCCGTGAATGTTCCTTTCCAAAAGATCAATCATTATAAGGCTGTTTTAAATAACAGCATTATAATTAATCAAGGTACCTTGAAAAGTGTATTTGGCTATCAACTGAACGAAAGAAAGGAATTTGCCGAAGTTGTCAGTCCAAACGATTATGGTCTCTTTTTCAGGCTTAGTACTTTCAACTATGAATTAAAATATCATTTCCCAGAGTATAAAAAGATAAATGTCACGACAGGTCTGAATGGAATATTTCAAATCTCGGAGAACAAAGGCATCGAATATCTTGTTCCGGCCTATAAATTATTTGATGGTGGAATCTTTGCAATTGCATCCAGAAATTTCAACAAGATCGATGTAAGTGCCGGTATCCGGTTTGATTCCCGCAAAATTGAAGGAGAAGATCTGTATCTTGATTCAGAAGGACATTCCACGACTGAAAATAATTCTGCTGAACATCGTTTCACGTCCTTTTCCTCCACCTTTTCCGGATTGACGGGAGGAGCAGGTCTCGCGTGGAATTTCGATACGAATTTTTATTCAAAGGCAAATATCTCTTTTGGATTCAGAGCACCAAATATTGCAGAGCTGGGAGCAAATGGTGTGCATGAAGGAACAATCAGGTATGAAATCGGGAATATCAATCTCAAGGCAGAAAGAAGCAGTCAGCTGGATCTGGCATTTGGATTCAATACTGATCATTTAAGTATTGAAGTGGATGGCTTTGTCAATTCAATTGATAATTTTATTTTTCTCTCCAAGGTTTCATCAGCGGACGGAACTGATTCGATCCTCGAAGAAAATTCTGTTTTCCGGTACTCCTCAGGAAATGCATTACTCAAAGGGGGCGAGATCCTGATCGACCTGCATCCACATCCGTTTGACTGGCTTCATTTTGAAAATTCGTTTTCCATAGTCGATGCTCAACAGAAAAATCAACCAGACAGTTCAAAATACCTTCCCTTCTCTCCTCCAATGAAGATCACTTCTGAATTAAAATTCACGGCAAAAAAAATATCAAAAGTGATCAACAACAGTTACCTGAAATTTGGAATGGAATATTACTTCGAGCAAAACAATATCTACTCTGCATACAATACTGAAACTTCAACTCCGGGCTATAATTTACTTCATGCAGGAATCGGAACCGATGTGATGATCAAAAAGAAGAAATTGTTATCCGCCTATCTGAATATTACTAATCTGCTTGACATTGGATATCAAAGTCATTTGAGCCGGTTAAAATATGGACCTGAAAATCTTATCACCGGCAGAACAGGAATTTTTAATATGGGCAGGAATGTCAGTTTCAAGATTCTGGTTCCATTAGATTTTTCCAAAAAAATCGGTTAACTACCCGATTATTAACCTAAAAGCGGCAAAAGTAAATTTTGCCGCTTTTTTTTTATTTATATCTTTAATCCCTCTAACCCCTAATTCAAATGAAAAAAATCCTACTCTCATTAGTAATTGCCTGTGCAATATCATTAACCGGTTATTCGCAATGTGCTCCCGGTTATTCTGAAATTATAGTGCAGATCATACCGGATACCCATCCTACAGAAACTTCATGGAGTATTGCTGACAACACCGGTACTGTTATCGCTCAAGGTGGCGCTTCCGGCGACACACTCTGCCTCACTGATGATGAATGTGACATGTTCCACATTTTTGATACGTTTGGTGACGGTATCAATAGTCCAGGTGGTTATTTTGTCTATGTAAACGGCGCCCTTGTTGGCAGCGGTTCAAACTTCGGTTTTGACTACCAATTTTCTATCAATTGCCCTCCGGGAAGTTTTTGCACAAATGCTCTTCCAATCGACACAGGAATTTATACAGGAGTTTTTGAAGATTCCTGGTTCAGTTTCACTCCAACAGCTACGGGAACATACCACCTTACTACGTGTGGACTTGCTACCTGCAATACCCAGATCTGGATGTATACAAGTTGCCCTACAATTCCATATCAGGACAATGCTACCGGAACTTATGCTTACAACGATGACAATGCGTGTGGATTACAGGCAGACATGAACACTGCACTTTTCGCAGGAACAACTTACCTTATCCGGGTGGGTGATGCTTTGAATTCATGTACAGGCTCAATAGATTTCAAGCTGGAATACGTCAGCCAGATTCAAGGTTGTATGGACCCATTATCATGTAATTATAATCCTGTTGCTGTTATTGATGACGGAAGTTGCATCTATCCTCCTAACCCGCTTTGTGCCGGTCCGGATCTTCAGATCGATTCAATCTCATTCATTACCAGTCTTCAGATCACATCTCACACTGCTGCCACATGCGATGTCGATGAAGGCTGTGTTACAGGTTACGGAACACGTTATGTAATGAGATTTACATCAAAGATCAACAATATCGGTACGCTTGATTATTATATCGGAAGCCCTTCTTCTCAACCGGGTATGTTTAACACTAACAACTGTCACGGTCATGCCCACTATGAAGGTTATGGTGATTACCGTTTATTCAATTCTGACGGTGTTCAGATTCCTTCAGGGCATAAGAATGGTTATTGCGTAATTGACCTTTGCGGATTCGGACAATACACTTGTGGAAATATGGGAATCACAGCAGGATGTTATGATGCGTATGGTGCCGGAACACAGTGTCAATGGCTGGATCTTACAGATGTACCAACAGGTGATTACCGCGTTGCAGTTATCATAAATTCAAAACATTTACCGGATGCAATGGGCAGATACGAAACGAATTTTGCCAACAATGCTTTACAGGTTTGTATGCACATTGAACAACATGCCGGTGGAGCTCCAACATTTACACTCTTACCAAATTGTCAACCTTACGTAGATTGTACAGGTTTACCGGGTGGAGCAAGCGAGAGAGATTGTAATGGAGTTTGTAATGGTCCGGGTGTATATGGTGATACTTATTCAAACTCAACTTTAGATTCAATGGATGTGATCACTTATTTAGATCTTATCCAGATCGGACTTCCACCTTCAGTTTGTTATGACATCAGTGGCGATTCAAGCATTTCGGTTTATGATGCATCGTTGATGAACTGGTGTTTACGTGGTAACAACAGTCACCCTGGTGGCAGCTATCACAACCATTGCAATTTCCCGAGAAACATTGTTAACCCTGGTGACCTTACAGGATTATCGATCAGCAATGTTAACTATGTAGATAATTATTTCGATGTTGAACTGCTTTCTCCTAGTGCCAATGTAAAATCATTCCAGTTCACGATAAGCGGAGCTTCAATCAGTTCTGTTGTAAGTCTTGTGAATCCAATGGACTTCCCTGTTGATCTTCGTTTCAGGTCATCTACAAATGAAGTTTTCGGAATTTCAATTGTTGATTCTTCAATTATGAGAAGCCCAAGTCCTACTCAATTAGTAAGAATTTATTTCAACGGCTTAACGGATTCTGTTATTTGTATCAGCAGTATCAATGACATCGTAAATCAGGATGCTGAAAGAACAATAGCTTCAGTTTACGGAAGCTGTATTCCTGCACTTTCGACAGAGATCACAACGATTGCAAAACCATCGGATCTTGTCGTTATTCCAAATCCAGCAAACGAGAAAGCATACATTCACATCTCAGGTCCTGCAGGGTCAAAAGATGAAATTGAAATTACAGATGCATCCGGCAGACTGGTTAGAGTTCCTGTGACATTTGTTCGTGATGCATGGTATGAAATGGATCTTAATTCACTTCCTACCGGAGTTTACTTCGTGATCAGAAAAGGAAACAATGTTTATGGTGTGACGCGATTCATTAAGTTATAGTCAAAGAATTCAGAACAAAAAAAATCCTGCCGGTTGGCAGGATTTTTTTTGTTCTGAATTAAAACTATCACTTTGATTTATTGTCGAGCTGAATCATAAATCCTGTGTTCTGCCCTGTCATTGTAGTCGGCAATTCACCGTTCCACTTCTGAACTTTCAGGTATTCAATGTACATACTTGTTAAAGACAATTGTTCTTTCTTAATAGCTTCTGCCCTTCCTGATGCTGCAATTACTGCTTGAGCGGAATCTCCACGTGCTACTGCAATTTTTCTCTCTGCATCTGCAACAGCAACCTGCCTTTGATTTTCTGCAACCTGCACTTCCTGAATTGCACGGGTCTTAGCCACAATTGATTCAGTAATTTCTGTTGGCGGAACAATATTCGTTCTCAACTGAGAAACATTGAACCATAATGAGACACGCTTGTTACATTCTTTTACGATTGAAGATTCAAATTCTTCACGGTGATTAAATATTGAATCAACACTATAACGGTTTGCTACGTCATTCACTGAACCAACAATTGCGTTTTTCAACCAACCGTGTTCCATTTCTTTTACTCCGACTCTGAGGTTCTGAAACATGTTCGCGACATTTCCGGGATTGATCGAGTAATTGAATGATGGTTTTATGGTTGCCCTGAATCCGCCTTTTGTTACAATATCTGCTTCTTCATATTCTATATGTTGTTGATGAATTGGGAATTCATAGATTTTCGAGATCCATGAATTATAGAATACCCAGCCGGTTACATATTCGGTATTACCTACACCACGATTGTCACCAACATTGCTGACTTTTATCCCTACAAATCCCGCATCAATCCTTTCAACGTCTATGGGATTTACTATAACAGCAACAATTGCAATTCCCAAAGCAAGCAATAGTTTTTTTGCTTTAAAAAGCTTGAATGTCTTAGTCTCATCGAAATAAGAATTCTTTTTGAAGATCTGGAGGATAATACCTGCAATCAGAAACGTGACAACGAATACGATTAGTGGAATGGTGATCATGAGTGGTTGCGAATAAAAATTATATATGAAATTAGGTGTTTTGTGAATATAAATAATAGCACCAGCGCAAGAATTACAAATCCAACAATTCTAGACCAACTCTGTGTCAGATCATTATTAACCAGTAATGAAATAATAACGAAATTTATCAATACATGAAGTATCAACAAAACTGTTCTGATTAAGGTGCTGTTCATTGCCGATAAATATAAATAAAAAAGGAGAGCTTGTACGGGCTCTCCTTTAAAATTATATTCTGACTTCTTATTTTTTATCCTCTTTCACTTCTTCGAAATCGACATCAGTTACTTCGCTGTCATTTTTCGCCTGTGAACCGCCATCTGCTGAAGGTTGACCTTCTGCACCCGGGCCAGCGTTCTGAGTAGCCTTGTACATGTCTTCAGAAGCTGCCTGCCATGCTGTGTTCAGTGTAGCAAGAGTTGTATCGATCGCAGCGATATCACGATTCTTGTGAGCTTCTCTCAGATCGTTCAAAGCTTTTTCAATTGCTTCTTTTTTATCTGCAGGAAGTTTGTCGCTATAATCTTTCAGTTGCTTTTCAGTCTGGAAGATCATTGTATCAGCCTGATTTACTTTTTCAGTTTCTTCTTTTACTTTTTTATCTGTTTCAGCATTTGCTTCCGCCTCTGCTTTCATCTTCTTGATCTCTTCATCGCTCAATCCTGATGAAGCTTCAATTCTGATGTTCTGAGACTTGCCGGTTGCTTTATCTTTTGCTGTAACGTGTAGAAGACCATTTGCATCGATATCAAAGATCACTTCGATCTGAGGAATACCGCGCGGTGCAGGTGGAATTCCATCTAAGTGGAAACGACCAATCGTACGGTTATCTTTTGCCATCGGGCGCTCACCTTGTAATACATGGATCTCAACCGAAGGTTGGTTATCAGATGCAGTACTGAACGTTTCGCTTTTCTTAGAAGGGATAGTTGTATTTGATTCGATCAGGCGAGTCATTACTCCACCCATCGTTTCAATACCTAATGAAAGTGGAGTTACATCTAAAAGAAGTACATCTTTCACTTCACCGGTCAATACCGCTCCCTGGATCGCTGCACCAATTGCAACTACTTCATCCGGATTCACACCTTTATGCGGCGTCTTACCGAAGAATTTTTCAACCAATTGCTGGATCGCAGGAATACGTGTAGAACCACCTACTAAAATTACTTCCTGAATATCTGAAGGATTCATTCCAGCATCAGCCAACGCTTTTTTGCAAGGCTCAAGAGTACGACGGATCAAATCATCACAGATCTGTTCGAACTTTGCACGTGTAAGAGTTTTCACTAAGTGTTTTGGGATTCCATCAACCGGCATGATATACGGAAGGTTGATTTCTGTCTGTGCCGAACTTGATAATTCGATCTTTGCTTTTTCAGCAGCTTCTTTCAAACGCTGAAGAGCCATTGGATCGCGACGAAGATCGATACCTTCATCTTTTTTGAATTCATCAGCTAACCAATCAATGATCTTCTGATCGAAATCGTCACCACCAAGGTGAGTATCACCATTAGTTGATTTCACTTCGAATACTCCGTCACCTAATTCAAGTACAGAGATATCGAAAGTACCACCACCTAAATCGAATACTGCGATCTTCTCATCTTTTTTATCTTTATCCAAACCATAAGCTAAGGCTGCAGCTGTTGGCTCGTTGATGATACGAAGAACTTTCAATCCTGCGATCTCACCAGCTTCTTTTGTTGCCTGACGCTGACTGTCGTTGAAATATGCCGGAACTGTGATCACAGCTTCTGACACCTCATAGCCTAGATATTCTTCAGCAGTCTTCTTCATTTTCTGAAGCACCAATGCTGAAATTTCCTGTGGAGTATACATCCGGTCGCCAATTTTCACACGTGGTGTGTTATTGTCGCCTTTTACTACTTCATAAGGTACACGGTCTTTTTCTTTTGTGATACGATCAAATGTTTCTCCCATAAATCGTTTAATAGAGGAGATCGTATTTTTAGGATTGGTGATGGCCTGACGCTTTGCAGGGTCACCTACTTTACGCTCGCCATTATCCAGGAAAGCTACGATTGAAGGTGTTGTACGACGACCCTCACTGTTAGGGATCACAACAGGCTCGTTTCCTTCCATTACGGATACACAGCTATTTGTTGTTCCTAAGTCAATTCCAATTACTTTTCTCATTTTATCAGGTGTTTTTTTGTTTTCTGTTTAGTGACTTGCCAATGTCAATCTTAATGCCACCGGGAAATTGGCAGAAAAATTGGCAGTTATAACAAAAAGGCCATTTTTAAAGTGTAAAAAGAGTGCCAAAAGGACATAATTACCCTGGGACGCTATAGACATCTTATGGAAGAAAAGGTCAGGATCTTGGGTCACAGACATGTATAATTTGAGACCCTAAAACACGTTTTTGAGTCGCAAGTCTGGAATCTACTTAACCCTGCAAGATCAGAATTCGAAATTCAAGTCGCGGGTATATCGGCTGGTATCAAAAGCTGCCTGAGTTCGTGCGTTTGGAAAATAATATTCACTATGCAATATTCTGCCGGTAAATATTCCAAGTCCGTTTTCTACAGTTGTAAAATTAGGCTTATCAAGTACCAGTCCTCCGGTAGCATTCTGTAGCCTGTAGTAAGTTACCAGATCTTCTGTCGCTTCTGCAATAATGACCTCAATAGGAAATCTGCCGTTTGCAAGATTATCCAGTCGGATCGTATATCCCGGACGTATAGGGATCTTTTGTGATATCAATTTGAAAAAATCATTTTTGGAAAAAGTAAATTTCACTTCTTCATCACCTGGCGTCTGCTCATTGAAATTCCAGTCGAAGCTTTTGTCTGTTGAAACATTGTTCGGGTCGATTTCCCTATAATGAAAGCGCAGGATCATGTCATGCAGAAAGCTATTTTGAGAAGCATTAAAACGAATCAGGAATGCCACGTTCGGTGAACTTGCCAGATCGATCGTATCATTCTGAAGAGGACTCGGACTCAAAACCTCAACATCCTTGAGGAGTTTAGTCGTAGAACTCGCAGTCACACCGGTTTCTCTGTTTGTTACAACAATCCGATAGGTACCATCAGAGAGAAGTTTCTGTGTCGTCTTATACATCACCTGATATGGATAAGAAAAAGCACCTGAATCCTTAGCGATCTCAGTCGTTCTTTCAAGGATGAAAGTTGAATCTACATTGCCGTTTTTGATCTTCTCCAGCTTAACATCAAGTATATCTGCGTAATTGATAGAGTCCGCTTGTTGCGCCATTTTGAATACATCCCCTTCACCAAGGAATGCTTTTCCGACATGCACATAATGAACTGAATCTAAAGGATTTAATAATCCATTAATTACGATGATCTCTTTATAAGGTGCAGCAACATCAAAATCAGTTGAGCAACCATTGAATAAACCAAGAACAGCGCCTATAGCCGAAAGGAGAAATATTTTTTTCATCAATGCAAATCTAAATTTTTTCATCATTCAAAAGAACTATTTGTAGCTTTGAAGTCCAACCTTAACAGTTCATTAAGAACAATTACATTCTAAGGCAAAAATCTCTCTTATGTCAATTGCTAAATCAGAAGATAAAAAAGTAACAACCAATACACTTCAGGAAATGAAGAAGCGAGGTGAAAAGATAAGTATGCTAACCGCATATGACTTTTCATTGGCCCGGATCTTGGATGCTGCCGGAATCGATGTCTTACTGGTTGGCGACTCTGCGTCGAATGTCATGGCCGGACATGAGACGACATTACCAATTACACTGGACCAGATGATCTATCATGCTGCTGCAGTAGTCAGGGCAGTTAAGAGAGCATTAGTGGTGGTGGACCTTCCATTTGGTTCCTATCAGGGTAATTCAAAGGAAGCTCTGAATTCTTCCATCCGTATAATGAAAGAATCAGGTGCACATGCTGTGAAAATGGAAGGTGGACGCGAGATCAAAGATTCAATTGAAAGGATCTTATCTGCGGGAGTACCTGTAATGGGTCACTTAGGACTGACTCCACAATCTATCTATAAATTTGGGACTTATGTCGTTCGTGCTAAAGAGGAAGTTGAAGCTAACCGGTTACTGGAAGATGCTCACATCCTGGCAGAAAGTGGTTGCTTTGCCCTGGTTCTTGAAAAGATTCCAGCTCAATTGGCTTCTAAAGTTGCCCGGGAAGTTAAGATTCCAATAATTGGAATTGGTGCCGGTGGTGGTGTTGATGGTCAAGTTCTGGTTTTACATGATATGCTGGGAATTACCCATGAATTTCATCCACGGTTTCTGCGAAGATATATGAACCTGTATGATGACATTAAAAGTGCCACAGAAAACTACATAAAAGACGTAAAAAGCAAGGATTTCCCGAGTGAAAAAGAACAGTATTGACCGGGATTTATCTTTATAGGATCGGATATTTAATGGCTGGTAAATTGGATTTAAGGATTGAACAATTGCAGCCGATATGGAGAAATGTAAGATATCAGGGATTAATCCTCCCTTTCTGCTTTAGAAGAACGTACTTTTCAAGACTATGAAATCCACCACCACAGACCATAAAAAATCGCCGGAAATAGGCGTTGAAGAAAACATGAATTCTCCTGAAATACTTTACGAAGACAATCATCTGATTGCCGTCAATAAAAAACCGGGAGATATTGTTCAGGGAGATAAAACGGGTGACAAGCCAATGTCAGAACATCTGAAGGATTATGTGAAAGATAAATTTCAGAAACCGGGTGCAGTTTTTTTGGGTGTTGTACATCGTATTGACAGGCCGGTGAGCGGTGTCGTCATTTTTGCAAGAACGAGTAAAGCTCTGGCGAGAATGAATGAATTTTTCAGAGAGAAAAAAGTCAGGAAGACATATTGGGCTGTTGTAAAAAACCGACCTTCAGAAGAAACAGGAACATTGATCCATTACCTGAAAAAAGACGAAGCGAAAAATAAAAGCAAGGCATTTGATTATGAAGTAGCAGGTTCATCCCGGTCATGGCTCGATTATAAGATCATTGGTAAATCAGATAATTATTACTTGCTTGAGATCACACCGCACACCGGTCGTCATCATCAGATCCGTGTGCAATTGGCCGCAATAGGTTGTCCGATAAAAGGTGATCTGAAATATGGATTTGACCGTTCAAATGAAAATGGCTCTATTCATCTCCATGCACGCCATGTTCGTTTCACACACCCCGTTAAAAAAGAAGAAATTCACATTACAGCTCCGGTTCCAAATGATCCGATCTGGAAGTTCTTTGAAAAACAAGACCATACTTTGTGAGAAACTCAATGAAATGAAGTGAAGTATAATGAAGTATAATGAAGTATAATGAAGTATAATGAAGTATAATGAAG
>JBMQEM010000190.1:0-13287 GCA_049363815.1 Bacteroidota bacterium | reverse complement strand
ATTGAGTGGAAAAACGACGAAGCCGTAATGTTCGGAAAACTCATTGTCACCAAACGTAAAGTTGCCTGGTATGGAAGTACTGAATTTGAATATACATATTCAAATGTAACCAAGCACGCGCTTCCATGGACAAAAGAATTGCTTGAATTAAAAAATGCAGTTGAAGAGCGGACGAATGAAACTTTTAATTCATGCTTACTGAATCTGTATCATACCGGTGAAGAAGGAATGGCCTGGCATAGCGATGGCGAAAAAGATCTGAAGAAAAACGGTGCAATTGGTTCACTCAGTTTTGGCGCAGAAAGAAAATTCGCTTTCAAACATAAAGAATCTAAAGAAGTTGTTTCACTTATTCTTGAACATGGCAGTTTGCTGGTGATGAAAGACGAAACGCAATCAAATTGGTTACACAGACTTCCGCCGACTAAATCAACTTTGAAGCCAAGAGTTAACCTTACGTTCCGGACGATAGTTGGCGGTAAATAAAATAACAGTATGTTCTCCCCCTCAGTTTTGTTTTTAGATCTCAAGAGAAAATAATTGCGAATAATTTTTTTCCCGCAGATTACGCAGATAAAATCGCAGATAAAATCGCAGATCTTGTGTTCCAATTAATCACTGCTATTGCAAGAAAAACGACCTGGTAAAATTTCGACGAACACCATCTGCGGATTTATCTGCGGATTTATCTGCGAGATCTGCGGGAAATTTTTAAGCATAGTTTATTTAACACAGTTCAAATCCAGAATTTATCCTCCACAAGATCACACGAAGTTCCTTTATAATGTAGTACTTCAATTTCTTTTAGCTCTGCTTCTGTTGCTTTTGTCTGCAGTTCATTGAACAACACCCGCTCTTCAAAACGAATATGGTCTTCCAGTAAATTTCCGATCTTTACTAATAAGTCTTCATCTTTTGTTTCAATGTTTAAAAGTCTGATCAACTCTTTGTGTTCCAAAAGGGCTTGCTTTACTGCATCACTTTCTTTGTCGATCGTAAATAAATGATCCTCTTCTATCCGGAAATGAGGAATGAGATGTTCCTTAAAAAACCAATCGACATACTTCTGAATCCGGATTACATCAACTCCTTTTGAAATACCTTTGTTGATCTTCCATTTCAATAAAAGACCATCATGATGATCGCGACTTAGAGGCTGAAGAGAAGTATGTCTTTTAATTGGTGTTTTCATAATGATATTTAATTAGAAAATAATTTAGCACTCCCTGTTTAATCCCGGGATCTAATATTGTCCCCGCCATCCCTAAATCCATTAAATCCAGGAAAAAATCCAGGTAAATATTTTTCTTAACCCTTTAATCCCATTCGCGAAAACTGCGTCACTACCAAGATCGCTATTCCCGAGAACATAACCAAAGCAATTCCGAATAGATAATAATGTACCGAAGGTATGCTTTCATTCTTCATTGCCTGCACACCCTGCAACATTAAGATCAATTCATTGATGACAACACCTGATACAAAGATAAGAACTCCTGTCTGTGAAGTTCTTGTCATGGTCAACACCTTCTGCGAAATTGAATATCCGATAATAAACAGAGTTATCATTCCCAATAACACCAGATGCAAATAGCCAATAACGATTGGTCTGAAGCCAAAAGCGATCTGACTCAGTTGCGGGTGAGTTGATCCAATCTGAAGTAGCAATTTGATCGTCAGCGCGATTCCGGAGAACATCAAGATCACTCCTGCGATTTTTGAAATTCCAATTCTCAGATTTGCTCTGATTTTTCTACCGTCTTTTAATAGGAGTACCCATCCATAAAACTGAACAAGTGCAGAAAGAATTACAACTATATATATAGTATAATGAAGCGGGATCCATAAAACAGATAGAAAATAGGCCGGTATACAAGCCCAGAAAAAACAATTGAATATTTTCTTCTGATTCGTAATTTGTATCTTATACTTTTCCAGCAAATGCATCAGTAATCCCATACAAGCAAAAAAGAACCAGCCATTATACTGAAAGTGCAGAAAGAAATATACCGATGACAGATACCATTTCTCATGCAAATTGTGAGTAGCCATCATATACGAAAGTGAAAACGGGCCTATTGAAGAGATCACACTGAATAACAATGACCCTTTGAACCACCAGTTGCTGATCGAAAAGCCTTTGATCATTTTCAGGTCTTTCAGATAAAAAAAGGCAAATCCATAAGAAACAAAAATAGAAAGTGTCGAAAAAACTATTGAGAAAAATCCATAACCCTGAAATGGAAATGATAATACCATTCCATATGAAGTAATAAGGTTCAGGATCAACAGCGATCTGTATTTCCGGAAAGCAGAAGTTTGCCCCTTCTCTTCAATATAAGCGACCATCAATGTCATCAGTGCCTGTGTGATCCAGCCTGCAAAAGCAAAATGAGAATGTCCGTGCAATAAAAATTTCTGATCCAGAAATGGGAGAGAAAATGCAATCTTATAACGAAGCAACACTCCGACAAATGCGACGATGGCTAAGTTCAGCAGAGAAATCCGAAACCACTTCCTTGTTTCTACGGTCATTTTAAAAATAATTTCATGAGCGCAAATTTCTATTCAGATCTACGCTCATTAATATGACCTCAATCATACTCAAATAAAAACTTTTCCGTTCTTGATATCAAGTTCGCCTCTTTCATTGAGATTCCGGATCGTTCTGATCACTGTCTCTACACGCAACCCGGTCATATTGGCAATTTGTTGTCGGGTAAGATTCACCTTCAAACTTGATTGGTTCTGCATACAGTTTCTCTTTTTGTAATAATTTAAAAGTGCAGTCACCCTGTTCTCCGGATTCTCAAAAGCATTTGTCTTAAGCAACATGAATTTATATCGCATTCTGTTTGCCATCATCGTACAAAAACGAAAACTTAAATCTGCATTTTCCTTTAATAACTGCAGGAACAAATGCTTTGGCAACTTTATCACTAAAGAGTCCTCAATGGCAACAGCGTTTGCAACATATGGCTCGTCATCGAAAAGTGGGATTTCTCCAAAACTCTCTCCCGGATCAATAAGATTTTGTATGAACTCTTTTCCTTCATCATTGTAATTGATCCATTTTACCTTGCCTTCAACCAACTGATGATAACAACTACAATGAGAGCCTTCTTCAAAAATCAATTCACCTTCTTTAAAAGATTTATAAGTTCCACCCCAGGCTAATAATATGTTCAGATCTATCATAACTATGTTTTTAAAAAGGAAAAATACAATTGAACGTTCCCTGAAAGTATGAATTATTTCAGTACATAGAATGACATTCATCACAATAAATCGCTTCGCGAAAATAGAAAGCTTGTTTTTAATCAATTTTCAAGGTTGTAGACCCTTTTTATCACCGCATTTACTTATAAAAAAACCGGGAATAATATGCTTTACATCATTATGATTCAACTCATAAAATAGCCCTCTGCTTGCTTGGTAATATTGTATCGCTATTTACATAAAAACAAATCCTCATGAAAAAATTAATCTCTCTTTGCGCTGCATCAGCACTCCTCACTTTTATGGCTGCCTGTGGTGGTAGTAACTCTAATAACCAGAATGAAGCTTCTACTGAATCAACTCAACCGTCAGGAACAGAAGCTGCAACAGCGAATCCTTCTTATGATCCGAATCGCGGCGAAGGAAAATACAAAGACGTAATGCTGGCCGACAAACTGGATGTTGCATTGGCAGCAGATGGTAAAAAAGCTTATGATATCAAATGTTCATCTTGCCATAAACTAACCGATGAAAGACTGGTAGGTCCCGGATGGAAAGGTGTTTCCGGTCGTCATCAACCTGACTGGATCCTTAACTTCATTACTAATACTGATGCAATGATCGATAAAGATCCAAAGGTTCAGGCACAACTTGAAATTTGTCTGGTCAGAATGCCAAATCAAAGTCTGAGCGATGCTGAAGCTCGTGCCCTGCTTGAATTCATGCGGGAGAATGATGGCGTAAAATGATTATTACTACACGAAATAAAAACAACTAATCAAAAAAGATTATGAAAAACAATAAAGTGGTTTCATTAGCAGTCATCATTGCTCTTGGTTCTCTATTTGCCTGCAAACCTAAGAACGCAGGAAATGCAATCAGCGGCGACGCTGCTGCAAAAGCTTATGTTGCTCCCGGAAAATACGATGAGTTTTACAACTTCGTCAGCGGTGGATTCAGCGGGCAGATGGCTGTTTATGGTTTACCATCAGGTCGTCTCCTTCGTGTTATTCCGGTTTTTTCCGTAGATCCTGAAAAAGGATACGGTTATTCCGAAGAATCTAAACCTATGCTGAATACTTCTCATGGCATAGTTCCATGGGATGATCTTCACCATCCTGAACTTTCGCAGACTAATGGCGAAGTGGATGGAAGATGGTTGTTCGGAAATGCTAACAACACTCCTCGTGTTGCCCGTATCGATCTGAAAACTTTCAGAACAGCTGAGATCATTGAACTTCCAAATTCAGGAGGCAATCACTCTTCTCCTTTTATTACTGAGAATACCGAATACGTTGTTGCCGGTACCCGTTTCAGCGTTCCACCGGACGATAAGAATGGTGATGTACCGATCAATAGTTACAAGAAAAACTTCAAAGGGACACTTAGCTTCATTAGTGTCGATAAGACTGATGGAAAAATGGCTATCGCATTTCAGATTGAATGCCCGGGTGTGAATTTCGATTTAAGTCACTCAGGTAAAGGTAAATCTCACGGCTGGTTCTTCTTCTCTTGCTATAACACAGAACAAGCAAATACGCTGCTCGAAGTAAACGCTTCACAACGCGATAAAGATTTTATCATGGCTGTGAACTGGAAAAAAGCTGAAGAATACCTGAAAGCCGGAAAAGGAAAAAAACAAAAAGTAAAATATGCTCATAATACCTATAGTGATGTCACACATACTGCAACTTCAGAGATCATGACAGACGTTACTGTACTTGATTCAAAAGAATTGCAGGACATCTGTTATTTTATTCCTTGTCCTAAATCACCACATGGATGTGACGTAGATCCATCAGGAGAATTTATCGTTGGCAGCGGAAAACTAGCTGCCTTGATCCCAGTGTTCAGTTTCGATAAAATGCAAAAAGCGATCGCTGCAAAAGATTTCGCCGGAGAATTTGAAGGAATTCCGGTTATCAAATATGAATCTGCACTCTATGGTGAAGTAAAAAAACCTGGACTTGGTCCTCTTCATACCGAATTTGATGGCAAAGGAAATGCTTATACTTCTTTCTTCGTTTCTTCTGAAATTGTAAAATGGAATATTAAAGACCTGAAGGTGTTAGACAGAGCAAGTACATTCTATTCTGTAGGTCACTTGTGTGTTCCCGGCGGTGATAGCAGAAAACCAAATCCGAAATATCTTATTGCCTATAACAAGATCACCAAAGACCGCTATCTGCCAACAGGGCCTGAGCTCGCACAAAGTGCGCAGCTATTTGATATTTCCGGCGACAAGATGCAACTAATCCTTGACTTCCCTACCATTGGCGAGCCACATTATGCTCAGGCTGTTGCTGCTGAAAAAATAAAAAATAATTCTCTTAAGATCTTTAAGATCGAAGAAAATCAGAATCCTTATGTATCAAAGGGTGAAGCAACTACTAAAGTAGTCAGAGAAGGAAATAAAGTTCATGTCTATGCTACTGCTATCAGGTCACACTTTGCACCTGATAATATTGAAGGCATTAAAATGGGTGATGAAGTTTATTTCCACGTAACAAACCTTGAACAGGATTGGGATGTACCCCATGGTTTTGCGATCAAAGGTGCTGATAATGCAGAATTGCTGATCATGCCTGGTGAAACTCAAACATTAAAATGGACTCCGGATAAAGTTGGAATATTCCCTATGTATTGTACCGACTTCTGTAGCGCTTTGCATCAGGAAATGTCAGGTTATGTACGCGTTTCTCCTGCAGGAAGTAATGTACCACTTACATTCAGCACGGGTAAAAATCAGCCGGCTAAAGAAGAGGCATCTAAATAAAACCGGGATCTAAAGCATTGCCGGAATTACCGGGACAGAAAAAAAAATACCGGCGCATTACAGGTGAGTTGAAAACCTATGACTGTAGCATTCTCAAATGAGAGATATGAGAATGGTTCACTGCTTACAGGAAATTTCAACTCACCTTTTTTACAGCTTAAATTAAAATGAAAATGAAAAATCAAACTAAATTATCAAAGTTCATCGGTGTATTATTGGTTCTTTCGGGCATCCTGCTTTTCGCAATTTTGTTTGTTCCAATGTGGCGAATTGATCTTGATGCACCACAATATCCCGAAGGATTGAGATTGCTCATCTATTCAAACAAACTCGGAGGAAATGTCGACATCATCAATGGCCTGAATCACTACATTGGAATGAAAACTCTCCACACTGAAGATTTTGTTGAATTTAAAGTCCTTCCCTATATCATAACTTTTTTTGGTTTGTTCTTCATTCTTACCGGCATTACCCGAAACCGTAAATTATTATTCACGCTGTTTGCACTGTTTGTATCATTTGGAATAATTGCCATGGCTGATTTCTGGAAATGGGAATACGATTATGGACATAACCTCAATCCTGAAGCAGCGATCATTGTTCCGGGTATGGCTTACCAACCGCCATTGATCGGCTTCAAACAATTGCTGAACTTTGGCGCCTATTCTGTTCCGGATATAGGCGGATGGATCTTTATTGTTGCAGGAACTGCAGCACTTTTATGTATTGTAATTGATCACAGGACTTATAAAATTTCCACATCAGTAAAGCATACACTTAAGCTTACATTACTCGCTTTAGTGCTTGCATCATGTTCCTCTTCACCCCAGCCAATCAAACTGGGCAGTGACAATTGCGATTTCTGTAAGATGACGATCAGCAATTCCCGTTTTGGTGCTGAGATCCTGACTAAAAAAGGAAAGGCATTTAAATATGACGACATTGCCTGCATGATCTCTGACCTTAAACAAAACTCAAACTTAAAAGAAAATATAAGTATGACCTATGCTACAGATTTTTCAGGGAATCACCAACTCACCGATGTAAAAAATTGTTTCTTCCTTAAGAGTGAAAATCTGAGAAGTCCGATGGGCGGTAACATTGCCGGAATCTCAAACAAGGATAGTCTCAACTTTTATCTCAATAGCTTCCATGGCGAAGAAATTACCTGGGACGAAATTTTAAAGCTCTGAACTCCATGAAAAATACTTTTCTTCTTCTTATCCTTATATACTTTTCATTCTGCGGTTCGTCATTTTCAAAATCAATAAAAGTCGGCGAATCAAAAAATGTGAAATCAATCCAGGATGCTATCGGACTTGCTGAGAATGGCGACACTATCCTGGTAGATCACGGAACTTATTTTGAAAAGAACCTTATTATCGACAAAGCTGTTGTTTTACTTGGAATAAATTTTCCGGTAATAGATGGTGAAGGAAAAGATGAAATTGTTTCCATTAAATCAGGAAACGTAACTTTGAATGGTTTTAAAATCCAACACTCCGGATATGCTACCCTTGATGATCCTGCCGGAGTCAAGATCTATGATTCGAATAATATCACTATTGAGAACAATATTATTGATGATACTTTTTTCGGAATCTATGCACAGTATGCCAAGAATTGTATCATTAAAAATAACAGGCTGACAGCATATGGCAAAGAGGAACAGGAAATAGGAAACGGAATTCATTGCTGGAAAAGTGACAGTATGCAGATCATCGGAAATAAAATTACCGGACACAGGGATGGAATCTATTTTGAATTTGTGACCAATTCAATTATCCTTAGAAATAAATCTTATTCAAATAAAAGATACGGACTGCATTTTATGTTCTCGCACAATGATGCTTACATCTGTAATATCTTCAGTGGAAATGGCGCCGGTGTTGCTGTAATGTATACACATGGTGTAAAAATGTATAACAATATATTTGAGGACAACTGGGGTGATGCTGCCTATGGCCTTCTGCTTAAAGATATCTCTGACAGCTACATCGAGGGAAATACTTTTATAAAAAACACCAGCGGAATTCACATGGAAGGCGCCAGCAGAATTCAGCTCTGTAAAAATATTTTTAAGAATAATGGCTGGGCTATAAAGATCCAGGCCAGTTGCATGGATGTAAACGTAAGCCACAATAATTTTTTCGGAAACACTTTTGATGTTGGAACAAATGGAACACTCGTCCTGAATACATTCAATAATAATTACTGGGACAAATACGAAGGATACGATCTGAATAAAGATAATCTCGGCGATGTTCCTTTCCGTCCGGTAAGTATGTTTTCCATGATAATTGAAAACAATCCACAGACAATGATCCTGTTCAGAAGCATAATGGTTACCTTGCTTGATAAAACCGAAAGGATCATTCCAACATTAATTCCTGAAAACCTGATTGACGAACACCCTTTTATGAAACCTCTTTCACTGTGATCGAAATTAAAAACATATCAAAATCTTTTGGAAAATTTCGTGCACTTAACGAAATCAATTTATCGTGTTCAAAAGGACAATGCATTGCATTGATAGGCCCGAATGGAAGTGGAAAAACTACACTTATTAAATCCATTCTCGGAATGGTCGTACCTGAAATAGGCGAGATCTTTTTCAATGGCAAAACCATTAAAAATGATTTTGAATACAGGGCTCAGATCGGATATATGCCGCAGATCGGACGATATCCGGATAACATGACCATCGGTCAGATCTTTGAAATGATGAAGGATATCCGAAAATCGAAACAACTTATTTCAGACGAGGAGTTGATAGAATTATTTGAACTCAATAAGATAAACGATAAACGGATGAGTACATTATCCGGTGGTACTCGCCAGAAAGTAAGCGCAGCTCTTGCATTTCTATTCAATGCAGAAGTTCTGATACTTGACGAACCGACTGCAGGGTTAGATCCCCTTTCAGCAGATATTCTCAAAGAAAAGATCATAAAGGAAAACAAAAAGGGTAAACTGGTCATTATTACATCTCATATTCTCAGTGAACTTGATGACCTGATCAGCGATATAATTTATATGCAGGACGGGAAAATCCGATTTTATAAAAAGATTGATGAGCTTAAAAATGAAAGTGGTCATGAAAAACTTTCTAAAGCAATTTCAACTTTAATGCACGAAGCAATATGAACAAGGTCTTTAAATATACTGTCATCGACATTCTGAGAAATAAGACTGTACTGTTTTATACATTATTCCTGTTTATTGTCACACTAACTTTATTCAGCTTTGAAGAAAATACTGCCAAAGGTCTTTTGAGTTTATTAAACATCATATTATTCATTGTGCCGTTGATTTCAATTATTTTTTCGACGATCTACGTTTATAATTGTTCAGAATTCATTGAATTGCTGATCTGTCAGCCATTGAAAAGAAAATATATCTGGCTGAGTCTCTTCAGCGGACTAGCATTCTCACTCTCTCTTTCTTTTCTTATCGGATGCGGTATTCCTGTGTTGATCTATGAACCAACTGCAACCGGATTAATTCTTATCCTTACCGGTTGTTTATTGTCAGTAATATTTGTTTCAATAGCATTATTAGGAACCGTCACCACCCGTGACAAAGCAAAAGGAATTGGTAAAGCGATCTTGTTGTGGCTCTATTTTGCACTGATCTTCGATGGACTGGTACTCTTTCTTCTCTTTCAATTTGCAGATTATCCATTGGAAAAAATAATGATGGTCATCAGTGGATTTAATCCCATTGATCTCAGCCGGATCATTGTTTTACTCCGGCTTGATGTATCTGCATTGATGGGATATACAGGAGCTGTCTTCAAGGATTTCTTTGGAACAACATTTGGATTTGGCGTTTCACTCTTAGCGCTTTCACTATGGGCATTTGTACCATTATTGATCTCAACAAAAAAGTTCAGAACAAAGGATCTGTAAATAATAAATAACATGAAAAAAGACATTACAGGACGGGCAGACATAGAATTAGCAATAAGATCTTTTTATGATAAGGTGGTGGCCGATGACACTATCGGATTTATTTTTAACGATATCGCTAAGGTTAACTGGGAAAAACATTTACCGGTCATGTATGACTTCTGGGAGAATGTTCTGTTCTTTACAGGAAAATACAGTGGCGATCCGATGAATGTTCACAAGCACCTGAACAATATTATAGAATTAAATATGCAACATTTTGCAAGATGGACACTTCTTTTTAACCAAACTATAGATGAATTATTTCAAGGGGAAAATGCAGAACGTGCTAAACAAAGAGCACTCAGCATTGCTACAATCATGCAGGTAAAACTCGCAGAACAGACTACAAAAAAAGAGTGATCCTTGTTAAAGAATCACTCTAGTCACACATATCCAACACTTAAATAAACAAATTTATTTCGAAGGCAATAATACTTCATCAATTACATGTATCACTCCATTCGAAGCCTGTATTGATGCAAGAATAGTTGCTTTTCCATTGATCATAATTTTCCCATCTTTTTTGGTAATTGTAATATTACCACCATTTACCTGCCCTAGTGACTGGCCATCATTCAAAGCATCTGCCTGATAAACTCCAACTGAAACATGGTACTGTAAAATATCCTGCAGCGATTCTTTTGACTCCGGTTTCAACAAACCTTCTACAGTTCCTGCAGGTAATTTATCAAAACCTGCATTCGTCGGGGCGAAGACGGTAAATGGTCCGGCATTGCTCAGGACATCTACCAGTTCAGCAGCTTTCACGGCAGCAACCAGGGTTGAATGGTCTTTACTTCCTGAAGCTACCTGTACAACATTCTTTGCCGATACATCGTCCTGAACACCTGATTGTCCGACAACAGTACCTTGCTCCGCAGCAGGAGCATTCGTTTCTGAACCATCCTGACTAGCATTATTACAGGAAAACGAAGCAAGAACAATTCCTGCTCCGATTAAAATTTTTGCGCTCTTTTGCATATGGGTTGAAATTATTATTTGAGTTTAAATGTAATTTCCCGTGCCGCCTTCGAATTATGATTGCAATCATAAATGATTTTATTCATATAAAAGAGCGTGAAATCTTGACCGAAACAGCAGCAATATGCGAAAGATCATGTCAGTATTTCCATTCGGAATATGAATCTTTTGTTTCATATAATTTTAATGCTGTTAATCTTAGATCAACGGGAAGTTCACTCCTGATTGCATCTTTTATATATAATAATATATTTTCTACTGTTGGTTCAAATTCCCAAACGATCAGGTTTTCCAGTAATTCTACATAAGGTTTATTGCTTAAATAATCCTTTGATAGAACCAATTTGTGATCCAGAACACCAACAACTGCCGACTCGACAATTTGTTTCAGCACTTTAAAGTCAATAATAAAACCGGGTGATGATATGAATTCAGGACCGTCTTTTGCAAATGAAACCGAGACATACAACTGATATGAATGACCATGGATATGCCTGCAAGCGCCTTCATAGCCATTGATTGCATGCGCCATTTCAAAATTAAAGATCTTGGTAATACTCAGCATTTTTTTAGTGACAATTTGATCTATTACCGACTTGACTCAAATGATTTTTATCATGAAACGTCATGAAATTTATTTATGCAGGAATTCAGTCTTAAATTATTTTTGCTCAATGAAAAATATTGAATTATTATCACCCGCAGGATCATTTGATTGCATGCAGGCTGCCATCAATGCAGGGGCCGATGCCGTGTATTTCGGAGTCGAACAATTGAACATGCGGGCGCGTTCAGTAAACACTTTTACGATTGATGATCTGAAAGAAATAAGTGTTCTGGCAAAATCGAATAATATAAAGTCATACATCACATTGAATACTGTAATGTATGAACACGATATGCAGTTGCTTCGCAACATTCTGCTGGAAGTTAAAAAGCACAGGATCGATGCAGTCATTGCTTCTGACTTTGCTGTTATTGAACACTGCAACCAACTTCAGATACCACTTCATATTTCTACACAAGCAAACGTTTCCAATATTGATTCCGTGAAATTCTTTTCCAGATTTGCTGATGTAATAGTCCTTGCAAGAGAACTTACATTGAAACAAGTAGGACATATTACAAGTGAAATAAAGCGGAAAAATATCACCGGACCATCCGGACAACTGGTCAAAATTGAAATTTTTGTACACGGTGCATTATGTATGGCGGTTTCCGGAAAATGCTATCTGAGCCTTCACTCACAAAATGCGTCAGCAAACCGGGGTGCTTGTGTTCAGAATTGCCGGCGTCCATATATTGTTAAGGATGCAGAAACCGGGGAGGAATTATTGATCGATAACGAATATATTATATCACCGAAAGATTTGTGTACGATAGGTGTCATGAACGAACTTATAAACAGCGGTGCCGATGTTTTCAAAATCGAAGGCAGAACGAAAGGATCCGATTACGTTCATATTACAACCGCTTGTTACAAAGAAGCGATGATTGCTGTCCAGGAGAACACTTATTCAAAAGATAAAATAGACGAATGGATGAAACGATTGTCATCAGTTTACAACCGTGGTTTCTGGGAAGGCTACTACCTTGGACATAATATGGGCGAATGGACCCCTCAGCCCGGTTCAATTGCAACTGAAAAGAAAATATACGTCGGAAAAGGAAGTAAATATTATCCAAAGATCCGGGTGGCTGAATTTCATCTCGACTCCGGCACGATCAGTCAGGGAGATACCATTCTCATTTCAGGGAAACATTGTGGAATGGCAAAATCAGTTATTGATAAATTAATTGTGAACGGAATGGAAAAACCTGTAGCAGTTAAAGGTGACAAAATTACTTTCCCTTTTGAAGATAAAATTACAATACACGACAAGCTTTATAAAATAGTTGATTCGACCGATGACAAAAATAATTCAATACAGGAATAGTTGTATCGGTTGCGGAATTTGCCAGGAGTTACAACCTGAGATGTGGAGAATGTCCAAAAAAGATGGTAAAGCAACGTTGCTGAAAGCAGTTGAAAGAAATGGTGTGTTCATTCTGAAGATCTCCGGTTCGGTTCAGGAAAAATCAGAGACGACTGCTGTTGCTTGCCCTGTCAGGATAATCAAAGTCGTCTGAAGGCCGACTTCGTATACTCCATCATATCGAGATCAGGAATCCTTACAAAACACTTTTCGGAACTTTCAAAACAATTGAAGTTCCCATATTGGGTATGCTTTCAATTTTTAATGTGCCTGACATCATACTTGACCGTTCGCGCATTCCGAGTAAACCAAGTGTGTGTTTATTCCCGGCATCTTTCTGATCAAATCCTTTTCCATTATCCTGGATATTCAGGATGAAACT
>JBMQEM010000189.1:0-13558 GCA_049363815.1 Bacteroidota bacterium | reverse complement strand
AATGAGTAATGATCGCAATAGAACCGAAATGATCAAAGGACGTGGAGCGCAGCTCAATACTGCAAACCGCTTTTTGAAACATGAATTGGTCACTGAACATATAGAAGGACTGGATGAAGAGTTGCAATTGAACAAGACCACTCAGTACCTGAATGAATTTCCGAGAAAAATAATCAATGAAGTGAAGAGTCCGGATCTGAATTTCGGTTTCTCGATGAATCCGTATCAGGGATGTGAACATGGATGTATCTATTGTTATGCAAGAAATACACATGCATACTGGGGCATGAGTGCCGGAATTGATTTTGAAACAAAAATTCTGATCAAACCCGAAGCACCTAAATTACTTGAGGCGGAGCTGATGAAAAAAAGCTGGGAGCCTGCTCCTATCATGTTGTCGGGAAATACAGATTGTTATCAGCCTGCTGAACAGAAATTTAAAATTACACGACAACTTCTTGAAGTTGCATTGAAGTTTCGCAATCCGGTTGGAATGATAACGAAAAACAAACTCATCCTCCGCGATCTTGATCTGTTAAAACAACTTGCTGAATTAAATCTGGTACATGTGATGATCAGCATTACATCACTCGATGAAGATCTGCGGTTGAATCTTGAACCCAGAACTGCCACTGCGAAAAACCGGTTGGAAGTTGTGCGGACTTTAAATGCGAATGGAATTCCGGCAGGTGTAATGGTTGCTCCAATTATACCAGGACTGAACAGTCATGAGATTCCTGACATTGTTGAAGCTGCTGCTGAAGCAGGCGCATTGCGAGCCGGAATGACCATGGTTCGACTGAACGGTGATATCGGACAAATTTTCACCGACTGGATCCACAAAGCTTATCCGGATAAAGCAGAAAAAGTATTGAATAAGATCCGTGCTGCACATGGCGGGAATCTGAATGATTCGCATTATGGAAGAAGAATGAAAGGTGATGGTGTAGAAGCTGAAAGTATTCATCAGCTATTTAAAAATTCTGTGAAGCGGTTTTTGTCAGGGCGAAATTTTCCTGAGTATGACTTTACGCTTTTTAAAAGGCCTGCAAGGAATGGGCAGCTTGATTTGTTTGGGTGAAAGTTTTATTTTCGCAGCCATATTTCCCGCAGATCACGCAGAATTCGCAGAAAATCCGCGGAGATTCCTGTGGGATTAATTTACTTTCTGAATAAATAAGATTGACAACGAAATGAAATTACAAATTACTTCTATTGCGCTTTTTATATTCATTAATGGCGGATGCAAAAAAGAAAAGGAACAAGTTACGCCGGCACCGGTTGAGTGCTCGAGTATTTTACCGAATAAATTATCTGCTAAAATCGGAACGCAGTCGTGGTGCGCTGATCAAACCTGTTTCGGTGATCTTGCAATAATTATGACCATTAACGGACTGAATGGAAATGCTTCGAGTCTGACTCTCGAGCTTGACGATCTTACTCCGGGCACTTATGCTATCAATCAGGATAGAAATCATATTGTTTATACAGGCTTCGATGGTTATGAATCTAACGACGATAACCCTGGTACTTTGGTGATCCAATCGAATGACACAAGTACAAATCTTATTAAAGGAACTTTTAATGTTTCTTTGAGAAGTCCGATCTCCGGGAATCTGAGTGTTAGTGATGGGAAGTTTTCGGTTTATTATACAGAATAGCATTGGGTAAAAATTCGGTTATTCCACTTTAATAAATGTTCCATTCTGAATGATTTGATTTTCTGATTTTGCGGAAAAGAAGTATAAACCGGAATTATATTCTGAAAGATTGAATTCTATAGATTGCGCTGTCGCTGCAATATATTTTTTAATTAATACTCTTCCTGAAAAATCAAATACCTCAATTATTATTTCTTGCTGAACGGAATTTTTCTTACGACTGAATTTAATATGGTCGATAACAGGATTAGGGTACACTGAAAGAAATTTATCTTGTCGCTTAATTAACTCATTGATACCAATTGTTGGGTCGAAGTATGTTCCACATCTGTAAATTCCGTGGCTGTAAAAATACAGTTGTTGCCAGCTAAAATATCCACCCTGTGGTGAGCCGGGAGGGTCCGAGAAATAATATAAAGAAGTTCCTGTACCTTCATAGTAGGTGCTCAATATTCTTCCAGGTTCGAATAGATCAAAATAACATGAATCATCCCCAACAAAAACTGCCCCCCATCTAAGATCGTCCAAGATCATTTTTTGTCCGGCACATGACGAATCCATATATAAACGGAAGTAATGACAATCACCGTCAAGTATGCGGCCTGGATATCCTTGTATTACAGGATCATTCAAGTTAGTTACATAGGAGTAATTTAATGCGGAGTCGTTTGCATAAAACATTGTATCACCTGCAGGTGAATAATAAATATCATAAATGGTGGTTGTAAAATAGTTGACGGGTGAATATATTCCTTGAAATTCATATTGACTTGAAATCTGAATTGTATCACCTATTGAAAAATGATAAAGATCTCCGATGGTCATCATTCTTCGATTTTGCAGATCATATGGATCAAAACTATCAGGGAACTCAGGAAAATAGAGTGCTTTAAAAATACCATGATCTTTTGAAAGTTCTATCTGAAGACCATTGACGGAACCAGCTACAGGATTTCCTATTGAATCAATTACTTTTAGACTAATTCTTTTAACTGAATCAGATATATTCAGTATTGTTGTCTCATAAATTGAATCGACTTCAGCAATTATATTGTCTCCATTTGAATAGGTGTACATAATCCAGGAATCACTTAAACCAGCATTTATATTTATAAAAATTGAATCATCCTGTACATTAAATAATACGGTAATCCCATTTGGCTTTACAATTACTTTCTTACCAATGAAAATGGGTTTGTTAATTCTCATGCACGTACTATTCATAAAATTTTCTTCAACAACTCCGAAATTAAAATAGAAAGTATCTTGTCCGGATATTGAAGTTGAATCAATGAAAAGCCCATCGAGATAGTTTGATGTCGGACATTGGTATAAGCGTAAACTATCGGGCTGAAACAATCTGTAGTCCTGAGCAGAAATACTTAGATTAAAAAATAGCGGAAAAACTAATAGGAGTAAAAATCTTAACATGAACAGGAAATTATTAAATCAAATATATTATTAAATATGAAATAAATTGAAATATTCTAATTTTAAAACTGGTTTATTTTTTAATTTTATTTTTTAATCAGGATATAATGGTCTTCACAGGTCGCACCTACGGTGCTTTTGCTCGGTTTATTTTCACATTCTACAAACAGGTCGCCCCGATGGGGCTGGTCCGGAACTATTGACTCAGAATTTTTCATCTTCAAGTGCTTGAGCATTTTGGAATGCAATTGATTTTCTAATCCAAATATTGCTTTATATTTCAATTTCTTCTTTCAATCAAGATGAAATGGTATTTCACAGGTCGCACCTACGGTGCTTTTGCCTGGTTTTCGGCTACATGCTATGGGGCTGGTTTGGAAGTATGGATTCAGGCTTTTTGCTTCAATTGAGGTTTGTTTTGACTTTTAATCTAAGTTCCCAATAGATTCGGGATTGACTTTTACCAAAAATTTAACCTTCTGCCAACTTGTCACCCTCCATTTTATAGCCTATATTTGCAGTCCAATTTTTGAAATATGCATTTGGAAGGAATTAAAGTGATCGATGAGGACCGTCAGGGCGAGGCTGTTATGGCTGAAGTTCCGGTGATTCCCAATGGAAAGAAAATGTACCTGGAAAGTTATGGATGTGCGATGAATTTCTCGGATAGCGAGATCGTGGCTTCCATCATGACCGGAATGGGCTATGAAACTACCAAGGTAATCGAAGAAGCAAATGTGATCTTCCTGAACACTTGTGCCATCCGTGATAATGCTGAATTAAGAGTATGGGCTCGTTTACGCGAGATCAAAAAAAATAAAAAACGGAATGATGAACTGATCGTCGGTGTGCTTGGTTGCATGGCCGAACGATTGAAAGATCAACTTTTGGAAAAAGAAAAACTGGTCGACATCGTAGTCGGACCGGATTCATACCGTGATCTTCCAAATTTACTTGCTACTGCGGAGTCGGGACAAAAAGCAGTTAACGTTCTTCTTTCACGTGAAGAAACGTATGCAGAGATCAGTCCGGTACGTCTGGGAAGCAATGGCATCAACGGATTTATTTCCATCACGCGTGGTTGTGATAACATGTGTTCATTTTGCGTTGTACCATTTACACGCGGACGTGAACGGAGTCGTGATCCGGAATCGATCGTCAATGAAGCGAAGCAAATGTATGAAGCTGGATACCGTGAAGTAACTTTGCTTGGACAAAATGTTGATTCCTATTTGTTCTGGGGTGGCGGACAGAAAAAAGATCTGGATCCCGAAATTGTGAAATTAGCAATGGATCATAAGCTACCTGAAGACGAACAAAAAGGCTTCACCACTTTTGCAGATCTGATGGAAAAAGTAGCTCAGGCGAACAGTGGATTACGCGTTCGTTTTTCTACGAGCAATCCGCGTGACATGACAGATGCTGTCTTGCATGTGATGGCAAAGTATGATAACATTTGCAAATACGTTCATTTGCCTGTTCAATCAGGAAACTCAAGAGTACTTGATAAAATGAATCGCGGTTATTCACGCGAACAATACATGGATCGCATTGAAGCGATCAGAAGAATATTACCCGGAGCAGGTTTGTCGACTGATATCATCACAGGCTTCTGTTCGGAAACTGAAGAAGAACATCAGGAAACATTAAGTCTGATGGAATGGGCGCAGTTCGATTATGCCTATATGTTCAAATATTCTGAACGTCCGGGTACATTAGCAGCAAGAAAATATCCTGATGATATCGACGAAGCAGTAAAGTCACGCCGCTTGTCAGAGATCATTGAATTGCAAAGCAGACTTTCGCACGAAAGCAATAAAAAAGATATCGGTAAAAAAAGTATTGTGCTGGTAGAAAATTTCTCCAAACGTTCGAAAGAACATTTGTCAGGTAGAAATTCTGAAAATAAAGTTGTTATCCTTCCACGCAAAAATCACAAGCCTGGAGACTACGTTGAGGTTACTATCGTGGATTGCACGCCAGCGACTTTGATTGGTGAGTAATTAAATGAATAATAATTTCGGAATGCGGAATTCGGATTTCGGAATAACTAGTTTACAACGCCGTTCGAATTACGAATTTCAGATACAAGTTTCAAATTACCAACAAGAATGAGCATCAACGAAATAAAAGCCCGCTTTGGAATCATCGGAAATTCGCCGTTGCTGGAGCATGCAATTAATGTTGCCAAACAGGTTGCAACGACGGAGATCTCTGTTTTGATCTCAGGCGAAAGCGGTGTGGGTAAGGAAGTTTTTCCGCAGATCATTCACCAGTTGAGTCCACGTAAACACGGACCTTATATTGCCGTGAACTGTGGAGCCATTCCGGAAGGAACGATTGACTCCGAATTATTCGGCCATGAAAAAGGATCGTTCACCGGAGCACATGAGGCACGTAAAGGCTATTTTGAAGTAAGCAATGGCGGAACAATTTTTTTAGATGAAGTCGGCGAATTACCATTGAACACTCAAGTTCGTTTGCTTCGTGTTTTAGAAACAGGAGAATTTATAAAAGTAGGTTCATCAAAATCGCAAAAGACAAATGTACGTGTTGTGGCAGCCACGAATGTTGATATGCTTCGCGCAATTGAGAATGGAAAATTCAGGGAAGATCTTTATTATCGATTGAATACCGTTCCAATTCGCATTCCACCACTTCGTGACCGAAAAGAAGACATTCATCTTATCTTCCGGAAATTTGCGCATGATTTTGCAGAACGGTATAGAATCCCTGCGCTTTCATTGCAACCTGAAGCAATGCAGATCCTTACAGACTATCGCTGGCCGGGAAATATCCGTCAGCTGAAAAATATTACAGAGCAGATGTCTATCCTTGAGAAATCAAGAGAGGTTTCTGCCGATACATTATTGAATTATCTCCCTCCTGCTCCACTGAACAATTTACCTGTGCTGATGCGAGATGAGATGAACAACAGTAAGGAATTCAATGAAAGAGAAGTTTTGTACAAACTGATCTTCGAAATGAAAAAAGAGATGAACGACCTGCGTTCACTTGTGAATCAGATCATGCAACATACTCCGAATGATCATACATGGGAGGAAAAACAGGGACCAATCATTCATGAACTGGAAAGTTCCGGGGCTAATGCGAATCAGAATAATAACGAAACACGTTTCACGATTCAACCTTCTGCCGGACAACCTTCCATTACCGTATCACCAATACAAAAACATGTGATCGTTGATGAATCATTGTCGTTAACAGATAAAGAAAAAGAATTCATTCAAAAAGCACTGTCTAAGCATAAAGGCAGAAGAAAACTTGCAGCAAAAGAACTGGGGATTTCTGAGAGAACACTTTACAGGAAGATGAATGAATACGGGATTCATTGATCCAAAGTTGAATAAAATTAACACTAAGTTCACTAAAAAATAGCACAAGATCACACGAATTTGCTTCGATACTTCCACTTGTGTTCTTGTGACAAAAACTTAGTGGACTTAGTGTTTTAATTCTTAAATAAAAAGGAATAATATTGTAACAGATTTGAAAGCCGGACAACATACTATTTTTAACCTTCGCTCAATGGCGGCATATTTAACCTTATCGATCCTGATATTGTTTAGTAATGCCTGTAAGGTTAATTATAGCATGACAGGCGCTTCCATTTCTCCTGATGTAAAGACAATTGATATCCGTTATTTTCAAAAAACCGCTGCGCTTGGACCATCCAATCTAAGTCAGACATTCACAGAAAAATTAAAAGATAAATTTTTGACAGGAACCAGCCTCTCTCTTACTAATGGAGGTGGTGACCTTACCTTGGAAGGCTCGATCACCTCATATAATGTCAGTCCGCAGGCGATCCAATCAAATGAAGTGGCTGCACAAAACAGACTGACCATTTCCGTAAATGTAAAATTCACCAATCTTAAGGACGAAAAACAAAATTTCGAAACCACCTTTTCAAGGTATGCCGATTTTCAAAGTAATCTAAATATCAATTCAATTGAAGAGCAACTGATCACAGAGATCAATGAGCAACTGGCTGATGACATTTTTAATAAAGCGGTAATTAACTGGTAATGGATTACAAGGAATTTATTACTTACATGGATCTATCCGGAACATCGCATAAAGATGCGGTCACCGGATTACAAAACTATGTACAGGAATTCCCTTACTTCCAGACAGCGCAAGCACTTTTAGCCAAAGCCATGCATGAACAGGAGCACGTGCGCTTTGACAAGCAATTGAAAATAGCTGCAGCGTATTGCGGTGACAGAAAAGCGTTGTATTCATTGATCAATTACAAGCCTTCGTCGGTATTTGTTGAATCAAATCCGGAATCACCGTTTATTTCACCTTCCAAAATTACAGTAGTATCAGAAGAGAGTCCGTTTCTTGAAAAACCTGTTTTTGAAATTGACAGCAATGACATTCATGAAACTCCTCAAAAACCTGAACCTGTTTTTGAACGCGTGTATTCAGATACCAGCTTAAATAATTTTGATTCCATTCATGCTGAGGAAGAAGATCCTACACTATCCGGCATCACAACTTCTACTATTATAACACCTTCTTCCGGTGACCCACGCGATATTCTCAGAGAACGACTTAAAGAAATTCTGAAAAATAAAGAAAGCGTTGAGTCTGTTACTGAGCAGAAGAAAAACGATCCTGTCATTCAGGAAAAAATTTCTGAAGAAGATAAAAATGTTATTGTACAGAAAAATGATGTTGAAAATTCAGATGCCCCAACGATCATTGCAGAGCAGCCCGCAGATATATCTGTTGAACCCGAACCGGTAATTCCACATGGAGAAATCCGGGAAGAAAAAACCGATCTCATCAGGGAAGAACAGCACAAGGATGATCCGGAGGAGATCATTCAGCGAATTGCCAAAGAATCTGAAAACAGAAATGATGAAGTTGATCGTGGCGAGCTGGAATATGCATTAGAGTCTACGATCATTCATTCACTTGAAAATCTTCCATTGCTCGACGAAGCAAAGAAACCGAAACCGGAAATTCCGGAAAAGGAGACTGCAAGTCCAAAGACCTTCTATGACTGGTTGAAACAAAAACAAGGATCAGGTTTTGGAAAGATCGAAGAGGTGCATGCTTATGAAACGACCCCTGATCGTCTGATTATAGATCCATCGCCGGAAAACCTGAAAAACAGAGATGCAGATCAGGAATCCTTGCAGGAAATTTCTCAACCAACCATTACTTCCGGACTGGTAAAGATCGCTGAAGCTGAAGGGCTCATTGACAAATTTATAGCTACAGAGCCACGGATCGTACCTTCAAAAACAGAATTTTACTCCCCTGCAAAACAGGCCCAGAAGAGTCTGATTGAACACGAAGACCTTGTTTCTGAGACACTTGCAAAAATATATAAGCATCAGGGCGCCTTTTTAAAAGCACGGTCGGCCTATCAAAAATTAATGTTGCTTCATCCCGAAAAAAAGGCTTACTTTGCGGCCCTTATTGAAGAAATCGACAATTCGTACAACAATCCGGACAAACAAGATCTATAATGTATACAGCAGTTACCGTTCTAATTATTTTAACCAGCGTACTTTTAGTATTAGTGGTATTAGTTCAAAATCCAAAAGGTGGTGGAATTTCTTCCGGCATCATTGGTTCCAATCAGGTTATGGGCGTTAAAAAAACGACTGACTTCATTGAGAAACTTACCTGGGGATTGGTTTTAACGTTGATCGGACTTTGTCTTGTTGCCGGAATGGTATTACCGGGAAAAGAAGACAGAGGTTCAGGTTCACGACTTGAGGAACAGATTGAAAACGCACCGGTAAATACAAAACCAAATACTCCACCACCGGCTCAACAGCAAGCGCAACCGGGTCAGCAACCGGCAGAACAAGCACCTGCACAATAATATTAGAAAGACCTCTGCAAAGAGGTTTTTTTATGTCATCATGTCACCGGAAAAAGGGACACTTTAAGACACAATTTCCCTCTTAGAGTAAAGATGGCAGACAATGCGGGAATACAGGCTGGTGGCATCATTCATGAGAAATACAGGTCTCTACAATTATTTCATTTCACAATAAAATCAGACTAACTAAAATGAGCAAAAACACAAAGTCAGTTTCTCTACAACCACTAGCGGATCGCGTATTAGTGGAAGCAGCTGCTGCAGAAGAAAAGACAGCAGGCGGAATCATCATTCCTGACACGGCAAAAGAAAAACCACAACGTGGAAAAGTTGTAGCTGTTGGAACAGGTAAAAAAGATGAGCCTATAACAGTAAAAGTGGGTGATAGCGTGCTTTATGGTAAATATGCCGGCACAGAGATCACTATTGAAGGTAAAGAATACCTTATCATGCGTGAAAGCGACATTTTCGCTATTCTGTAATTGAACACATTTTTATCAATCATTCAAAAACTAAACAAAAAATACAATGGCAAAAGATATCAACTTTAACGTTGAAGCCCGCGACCGCCTGAAAAAAGGTGTTGACGCTTTGGCAAATGCAGTAAAAGTTACGCTGGGTCCAAAAGGACGTAATGTGATCATCGATAAAAAATTCGGATCACCTGCAATCACTAAAGACGGTGTGACCGTAGCAAAAGAGATTGAATTAAAAGACAGCGTTGAAAATATGGGCGCACAGATGGTAAAAGAAGTTGCTTCTAAAACTGCAGATGTAGCAGGTGACGGAACAACTACTGCTACTGTTCTTGCTCAGGCAATTGTAACTGCAGGATTGAAAAACGTTACTGCAGGAGCGAACCCAATGGATCTTAAAAGAGGAATCGACAAAGCCGTTTCTAAAGTGGTTGAAACACTTCAGAAGATGAGCAAAAAAGTTGGCGACGATTACAAAAAGATCATGCAAGTTGCTTCTATCTCTGCAAACAACGATAACGAAATCGGTAAGTTGATCGCAGATGCAATGGAGAAAGTAAAAAAAGAAGGTGTAATTACAGTTGAAGAAGCTAAGGGTACTGAGACAACGGTTGAGATCGTTGAAGGTATGCAGTTCGACCGTGGTTATATTTCACCATACTTCGTGACGAATGCAGACAAGATGCAAACAGTTCTTGAGCATCCACACATTCTTATCTATGATAAGAAGATCAGCAATATGAAAGAACTTCTTCCATTGCTTGAGAAGCAAGTTCAGACAGGAAATCCACTATTGATCATCAGCGAAGATATCGATGGAGAAGCGTTAGCTACATTAGTAGTGAACAAGATCCGTGGTTCATTGAAAGTTGCTGCTGTGAAAGCTCCGGGATTCGGTGATCGTCGTAAAGCTATGCTTGAAGACATCGCAATCCTTACCGGTGGAACAATGATCAGCGAAGAAAGAGGTTTCAAACTTGAGAACGCTGACATCACTTACCTTGGTAAAGCTGAGAAGATCACAATCGACAAAGACAACACAACGATCGTTAATGGTGCCGGTAAAAAAGCAGACATTACAGCTCGTGTAAATCAGATCAAAGCTCAGATCGAAAGCACAACTTCAGATTACGATAAAGAAAAACTACAAGAGCGTCTTGCTAAATTAGCAGGTGGAGTTGCAGTTCTTTACGTAGGTGCTTCTACTGAAACAGAAATGAAAGAGAAAAAAGACCGCGTTGACGATGCATTACATGCAACCCGCGCTGCGGTTGAAGAAGGTATCGTACCGGGTGGTGGCGTTGCTTACATCCGTACAATTCCGGCTCTTGAGAAAATGGTTGGTGACAATGAAGATGAAACAACAGGTATTGCAATTGTTAAACGTGCTCTTGAAGAACCACTTCGTCAGATCGTTGCCAATGCAGGACTTGAAGGTTCTATCATTGTAAACAAAGTCCGTGAAGGAAAAGAAGATTATGGTTACAATGCACGTACAGATAAATATGAGAATCTTTATGCTGCCGGTGTAATTGATCCAACTAAAGTTACACGTGTAGCTCTTGAAAATGCTGCTTCAATTGCAGGATTATTATTGACTACTGAATGTGTACTTTCAGAAGTGAAAGAAGATAAAGCTGCTGCTCCGGCTATGCCACATGGCATGGGTGGTGGAATGGATTATTAATCTTCACTCGAATAGAATTGGAAAGCCTTTCCGCCGCGGCGGAAGGGCTTTTTTTGTGCCTGGAAAATGTCTCCCGCAGATCTGCGGGAGAAAAAAAACAGCTTCCGTCAAATCAAAATATTTCCTAATTTTAATCTACAATCCCGGAAAACCATTTAATGACAGGAATTGTTGTCAATAAAAAGGAGAACGCACTATGATCTTCAACCGCCTGAATATAAAATCGGAGCTTGTCAAAGAACGCAGCAGGCAGCAACGTCTGATGAATGATGTTACGGGAATTCTGAATGAGTCACTGGAAAGAGATAAGGATGTTTTGAACCGACTCAAGAATTCCGGTAGCAGTTCTTCAATATTAGTCAATGAAGAAGATGAAAACAGAATCTACACTCTCGATCAGATCCGTAAAATTTGCATTCGCTATCGGCTTCGGTTTTTATCAACGAGTTTATTCAAAGCCACTTTTCCTTATGAAGCCATTTCAAGAATCAATGAACTTGAAAAAAAGTTAAACCGAAAAATTGACGATTTCAGAATCATTGCTCCCTCTAAGGCATTCGACCTGGAAAATATAAATCAGGATCCCCTACTCTTTGCTCAGCTTGCAGACGGAAGATATTACCTCATTCATCACTGGGGAAAAGATCTGAAATGGTATCGCAGAATACTTACATGGCCGTTACAGAATTTTACAACCTACTTTATTTCCTTATGGATTCTTGCTGCAATTCTTTCATTTGGAATTCCAGGATCAGTGATGCATTTGTTAAGCAGAGACAGCGAACTATTTCTGAGATTATGGCTCACCGTTCACAGTTTCATTGCCTTTATGGGAATTACTTTCTGGCTGGCCATGTCGTATGAGAAAACGTTTAGCAGCTTGAATTGGGAGAGTAAGTATTATAATTGGTAGGTTTGATGCAGGTGTTTTTTTAACACTAAGGCACTAAGGTCACAAAAGAACACGGAATAATTCCGTGATCTTTTGTGACCTTAGTGCCCTTAGTGTTGAATTTAAATCTCAACTATATTTAATTTTATTCTTTCACAAATCGCCCAACAAAATTTCCGTTTTTTGATATGAGCTTTACAAAATAAATTCCGGGAACTAAATCACTTATTGAAATTTCGCCATCGGTGTAATTTCCTTTTCTAATATTAATACCTTCAATACTAAAAATAGAATATTCTGCGCTTAAAATAGTGCCATTTGCTCCAATATTTATAAAGTGTTTTGACGGATTTGGAAAAATAGAAAGCTCCGGAGTGTATGCTTTTTCATTTATGTCAAGAGTAATATTTCCATTCTGTACACCATTTATCCTTGATCCGGTCAATGTCAAAGTTTCCGGACCTCTTATTACAATGGATGTCAGACCCAGTCTGGAATTTACGGTAATTGCATCATAGTAATCAAACGTTTCGCTATAATTACAAGAAATCGTATCTAATCTTGCACCGTATGTGTGAAGAGCTATAGAAGTTATTGTATCATTTTTGATCGAATCAATATTAATTGTTACAGCATCGGAAGTCCAATACTGATTCCAGCTGTATGGAACAGAGCTACTATTAATATTAATAATATTTCCATACTCATACCAATCAGGAGTAGCTTCAACCAATGGCTCAAGCATACTTCTTACAAAATACATGCGCTTGTTAAAATAAGATATGATCACATTATCGGTGTCCTCGACCATCCTGTCATAAGTATAAATTACGCTATCTGGATAGACTGCTACATTCGTTATGGAATCCCTGTAATTAAAATGATAGCCATTTGGAAAAGGTATCATAATAAAATGAACATAATAATCCCAGAATAAAATATCGCCTGGAGAAAGATCAAAGTAATCTGAAAATGCAGGTTGTCTATAATAGACCTGAATAGAGTCGCTTTCGATTCCAATTAATTTCATCGTGAAAAAGTTCTTATAAAAAGGATGCACTAAAAATCTGATCAATGGAACAAACTCTATCAAGCCATAATTCTTACTTAATTTGATTTTAAAACTGTTGACAGGTATTTGTACTGAACTTACCCCATTTGCAGTCATTGAAAAAACTTTTACACTATCTGATAATCCGATAAAAGTTTCAAATATTACGCTATCGCAAGTGATCGTGATCTGATTGTAATCATTTCCCGGAAAATCGGATGTGATGATCCATGATTGTCCTACTACTGCAGAAGTAATAAAATAAAACGGCAATGTGCTTTGAGAAGAATAATAAAAAGTAGTATCACTGTTTTTTATAAGTGAATCGTTCAAAAATTCCGGAATGTCATCCCACTGATTCAAGCGTATTGAATCGAGGTTACAAGTTGAAGACCTATGAAAAGGAGGTTTTTTTCTGAAATACAACGAGTCGACTGATCCATTGCTTACGACAGAATCCATCGCATATACTTCAACTTTTGTCATAGTAT
>JBMQEM010000188.1:0-3357 GCA_049363815.1 Bacteroidota bacterium | reverse complement strand
TCTTCCAGATAGAAAGAATAATTTCCATTATACAATGTGATCTTCTGTGAAGAGATCTCTGCAATTTTATTTACAACCTTGTCAAGAAAATATCTATCGTGAGAAACAATGACAACTGTTCCTGAATAATCCTTAAGATAACCTTCGATCCATAAAATAGATGGAAGATCAAGGTGATTCGTAGGCTCATCTAATAATAACAGATCCGGCTGCTGCAACATCATCTGTGCCAGCATTACCCGCATTCTCCATCCTCCGGAAAAAGTATCCAAAGGTCTGGTCAATTCAGCAGTTGAAAACCCTAATCCTTCTAACAGATCTTCTGCCTTTGGACGTAAATTGTATCCGTCAGCTGCTTCGAAAGCAACTTGTTTATCATGAAGAGCATGTAAAACTTCATCACTGTGATCCGTCTCTAACTTAACCAGCAATTCATTGATCTCTTTCTCCAGTTTCAAAGTTGAAGCAAAAGCCTGCATGGCAACCTCAAGTATCGTTTCACCGCTAGAATAGCTCAATAGATCCTGATTCAGGAAACCAATGGATAAATTCCGGATCTTGCTGATCTCGCCACTTTCTAAAGCGTATTCACCGTTGATGATCCTTAAAAGCGTAGACTTTCCGGTACCGTTTAATCCGACTAAACCAATTTTTTCACCCGGATTGATCTGCCAGGTGGCATCTTTATACAAATAACGACTACCAAATTCGAAAGAAATATTATTTAAGCTAAGCATGGCGCGAAAGTCGGAAATTTCGGCCAAATGAGCGTTATCAATTCCCACTTTTCAAATAAATATTATCTTGCGGGAATTCTTAAAAAATGATTGAAAAGCCACAAAAAACAAAATTTATGAACAAAAAGTATCTACTAATCATCTTAGCATGTATGTTCTCAACTGCGTATGGACAAACTGCCGAGAAAGACACCAGCTGGAAATCAGGTGGTTTCATTGGAATTAACTTTACTCAGGTTAATTTATCACAATGGTCTGCAGGAGGTGAAAACTCACTTAGTCTTGCTTCAAGTGCCAATCTTTATTCTAATTATCTGAAAGGAAAAAATGACTGGCAGAATTCACTTGATCTGGGATATGCTATCCTGAAGTCAGGCCAAGCTGGTATTCGTAAAAGTGATGACAAAATCGATTTCACAACGAAGTACGGGCGAAAATTCAGTGATAAATGGTTGTACTCTGCTTTAGTGAATTTTAAAAGTCAGTTCAGCAACGGATTTGCTTATCCGGATGACAGTACTGTCGTTTCAAAATTGATGTCACCGGGCTACCTTACAGCAGCGATTGGTTTTACTTATAAGCCTGTTGATTATTTCGAAGTCTTCATCTCCCCAACTACAGGTAAATTTACCTTTGTGACTGACAAGACATTGTCTGATCTCGGAGCTTATGGTGTTGATCCTGGAAAAACTGTTCGTTCTGAGTTTGGTGCGTATCTGAATATGAAGTTCAAAAAAGATATCATGACTAACATAACATTGACATCAAAACTTGAACTGTTCAACAACTACACTGACAAAGACAAAAACAATGCAAAGAAGATCGATGTGAATTTCGAAAATCAGCTGAACATGAAAGTAAACAAATACATTACTGCTTCTGTTCTGCTAGTATTGGTGTATGATGCAAACGTAATTGAACGTACTCAATTCAAGGAATTGATCGGAGTTGGATTCGGTTACAAATTTGGAAAAAGTTAATTCGTAATATTGAAATACATTTATCTAATTGCAGGCGGGTCAATTGGGACTCTTCTCAGATTTTTAACTTCCTCATGGATGCTTGAAGCTTTTCCGGCTTCAAAGTTTCCATGGGGAACTTTTTTGATCAACCTTTCCGGTTCTCTTCTGATTGGATTTTTTGCTGGCATAAACCAGTCAGCAGAGTTCAACATCGATCTGCGTCTATTTTTATTTGCCGGATTACTGGGAGGTTTTACAACTTATTCTGGATATGCTCTTGAGACTTTTCACCTGATAAAATCTGATAACCTGACTTTGGCATTGGTCTATATTTTATCAACTACATTGTTAGGTGTACTCCTGGCAGCTGCAGGATTCTGGCTTAGCTCTGTCATTACATCTGCAAAATAATTCATTATTTTCTTCTTGCCGGATCAACTTCTAATCTGCCAATCATTCTAACTTCATGTATTATTTCAGAAACACTTCTTTTTAAATCCGATCGTATTTTTTTATTATTCCTTTAACGATTGTTAACTACACACATTCATCTAACCATCATTCTTTCAAGAGTAATCTTGTATCTCCAATTCTAAACAAAATCAATATGAAAAAGATTCTTTCATGTGCACTGGCAACAATGTTTGCTTTTGCAGTTTCTGCACAAACACAAACTGAATTAAAACATCAGGATGAAACTAAAAAAGTTGAAAAAACACCTTCAGCAAAGATGACGAATCCTGAAATGAAATCTGATGAGCTGAAGAAGGATGAAACTCAAGCCGGCACAACCAAGGTTCACAATGCTACTCCTGCGAAGCAGGAAGCAAAGGTTAACCCCCGTTCCGACCAGGCAAAACGTAAACAAGCAAGAAAAACAAATCCGTTGATCACGAAAGCTCCGGTTGAAACCAAAAGCGATAAAACAACCCCAAAAGTGAAGTAAGAGAGAATGAAAAACTGCCGGAAACCCGGCAGTTTTATTTGTTCAAAAATAAGGGACAACTGCCGATTGTTAACGAATTCTTTTGAACTGCTAATCGTACTTTTGCTGTGTGAGAACTACCCTTCTTTTTGTTTCCCTGACAATCTTCCAAACCATTTTTAACTCTCTCTTCGGACAGAATTATAATGCCATGGAAACATTTGCTGATCACTCAGCAGGTATTACAGTAATGACAACGGATTCTGAGAAGAAACTTTTAATAGCAGGTGATGAGAAAGGTAATATATACTTTTATGATCTGATTTCAGGAAAGCAAATTCAAAAAGTAAGTGTCCATGCGGCAGCTGTTACTCAACTCCGGTTTAATTCAAATGGGCAATTACTTATTTCTGCCACGTCCGACGGTGAAATAAAGATCTTTGATTTCATAAAAAACAAGATCGTCCAGGCGATCTACTCTCCTGAATATACAGGAATAAATTTTGTTTTATTTTCAATTGCTGATGGCTTTATCTATTTCAATGGTAATAATAAATTATTCAAAACCCGGTCGGATCTTTCACAATCGGTTAATCAGATCTTTATTGAAACGGATACTTTGTTCGATGCTGTTATTACCAACGACAGAAGTTCCCTGATCTATTCTACCGGAAATATTATTAAAGTGATGAATACCCGAACTGATAATTTACGGCAGGAAATAAAATTCGGA
>JBMQEM010000187.1:0-13674 GCA_049363815.1 Bacteroidota bacterium | reverse complement strand
CGAATAATGTTTTGTAAGAATATCATTGATCTTAAAAACCCCCTGCATGATGTGCTTACCATCGCTGTTATCCAGGTGAGTCAACTCATCCTTTGGAATCTCTCTTGGCTTTGTGTTTTCTTTCTGATACCATTCTACCATTCTTTGTGAAGATAATGATGACGATTCAAGAGAAGGCAATACAAAAACCGCAACTCCATTCAGCTTTAAAGAATTTAATACGTTCTGCAGTATCCTGTAATTCCTTGTGTTATTTCCTGAAATAGCAACATTGCAACAGAAAGCAAAATCTGCTTTTACGGGATCGATCTTTTTACTTGCAAGATCTGCTTGTTTGAAAACAACATTCTCATGAGAGACAAGCTTCATTGCTTTGTTCAGGCATTCCTGTGAGACATCCATTGCAATGACTTTTTTGAAATAAGGAGTGATCAACGGCAAGGCATATCCGATTCCGCATCCGAAGTCAACTGCAACACTATTTTTGTTTGCATTTTTTTTCAGATACTTCTCTATCTTTTTGTCCTTGTCGTTTCTGAATACACTGAAGATCTCGTCTTCATACTTATCAGCTACGGTATTCCATTGAAGTTTGTCGTTCATGATAATGGTTTTTGAATTTCAATATGAAATGTTCTTTATCAAAGAAAAACAAATTTGACGGCTTGCGGACAAGGCCGGGAATTAAATTATAAACAGTTTAAATGGAAAAGAAATGAGTGCGGTTATTGTGATAAAAATAAACACGGAGAACATAAAGTGCACTTAGCGTTTAATTTTTCAAACATACGGGAAAACTAAAATTTAGCACAATCCCAATAGATAACCCTACTTGATCTTAACTGTCTTTATTTTAAACACTACTCCTGCTCCTTCACTTTGCATACAGGACGATGATGAACAGGAAAATTACATGAGTTAGCTATAAAACAAAATTCATTTGCTTTATCATGAAGCGCATTTGCTTTTTCAATCATATCGGAATTACTTACTACCACAACAGGATTCAGTGTCACTTCTGTGAATTTCCCTTTTCCACCTTCACCAAGAGTCAATACCCCATGTGCATTGTCGGTATATTCAGTAACTATCACGCCGGCATCAGAACAAAGATGTAAAAACCACAGCATGTGACAGGAAGAAAGTGAAGCAAGAAAAAAATCTTCCGGATTATGTTTACTGGCATCGCCTCTGAAAGGTGTATCGGATGAACAAAGCAGTTCCGGTTTACCGTTGATGGTAAGTAAGTGACTCCGTTCATAAGCTGTGTATCCGGAAGTACCGGAGCCATTGTTGCCGGTCCAGTTGATCGTTAAATTGTAGTTGTGTGTTGCCATGGCTTGGAGCTGTATGGTGAAGAGTAAGTAGCACCACTTACATATCTGGAGTGTCGTTCATTTATTTAATGTATCAGAAAAATCGGGAATGTTAAGTATTAACCTGCTTTTTCTACATTCATCTTAGACTATTGTTTTAATCCCGAAGTAAATTCCTGCCAGTTCTTTGTTTTATAAATATCGTCTCCATAAAAGTGTGTGATCTGATTCAGGAAGCCGGCGTTAATGAACAATGGAATATTATCGATCACTTCATTTGCTTCATTCATTACAACTAATGTCGGAATTGTAAGCGAACCACGGCATAACGACATAGCCAGACTATGATATGGCATTTCATTCGTTGCCTGATTGGTCATGGCAAGTCCTTTGTAATAAAGCGAATCTTTTAATAACGGATCAAAATCTACAAGCTCGAATTTCTCTTTCACATATTCCACATTAATAGAATCTATGAAAGATGAACGTTTCATTACCTTGCATGTGTTACACCATTCTGTATTGATCAATACAAGTTTTTTCTTTCCTGCAACCGGATTCTGAATGAAGGTTTCCTTTGGTGTCTTCCATTTAAGTTGCTCCAGTTTTTTTTCTGTGGTGCTGTCGAAAAAAGATTTTTCATATCCGATCCTGAAATCATCATAGCCGGAATTCCTGAATGCATTCTCCAGCGTGAAAATTAAAATTGGCTGAATCTTGGCAGTTTCAAGATAACCGCTTGCAACCATGCTTAACAAAAACTCATTCTTTGACTGATCGAAACCATTTAAAAATAATGTTGTCGGATACATCAATTTACCCTGAAGTAATTTCACTGCAAGCGGATGACTGGTGCGGGGTTTATCAGAAGTTGGAAGATATTTTTGTCCAAGATATTCAACTGTGTCTTTCCCTTCTGCATCAAATTTCACAGGATAGAAATAAGCATTTATATATGAAGCAAGGTTCGGATCAGCATAAGTTGTCTTCATCATATGTTTACACCAGCCACACCAATCCGTGTAAAAATCCATTATTATCGGCTTTGGTTGAACTTTGTTCTTCGCCATTGCTTCGCTGATTGTCATCCATTTTACCAGGCTTCCTTCTTTATCAGGTTGCTGGGCGTTTACCGAAAATGTGACAAAAAACAGTAAAAGGAGGACTTTTTGCTTCATTTGATAAAGATAAAACATAATATAGCTGAATTTACCTGCATTCTAAGGGATTTGATGCTGATTCATCTGATTTTAATAGAAATTTGGCCTTCGTTTTTAGTGAATTTTAGCCGTTTTTTCTGTCGTGATTGAAAATAAATGCTTTTTTGAGCAAAATTCAAGGTTAATTTTTGGAGAAATGTAATCCCATTTATAGGGATTTTACTAAGTACAGAATCTTCAAATACCTCGTTTTTGACAAAAAAAGGTAGTCATTTACCTTGGTCCTATGGGCTACTTGCCACCTATTCCAGGCTCTTTACCAATATAAAATGACATCCCGTCGTGTTTGGGGTAATTTGCTTGCACGATGAAACAATTACTATCAACTACAGCCCTTGCAATTTTCCTGATCTCAGGAACATTTGCGCAAAGTACCTTCGAACGTACTTATAACTACGGTATGGGAACTTCAGTATGTTCACTACCAAATGGCGAATTCATTACCTCTACAAATTATCCGATGTATGGAATTGCTAAGATGGATGCGAATGGAAATATTCTTTCATTCAATGGCATTCAGAATTCAACTATCAATTCAATGCGGATAACAAATGACGGCAACCTGATCTATACAGGAATGCAGATCAGCGATGGCTTTGCTATTGTTGCTAAAACAGATATGAGTGGAAACAATATCTGGACAAAATCATTTGCTGCTGATGGCTTCTCTGCTTACACTGCAGGAGTGATCGCGCAATCTGACAATTCCTACCTGATCAATATGGCAAGCAATGGCGGAACAACCAGTTCACCATACGAGATCTTTAAACTCGACGAATCAGGAAATGAACTATGGAGAAACTTTCCCGGAGATGGTTATGCAGCTTCACATTCGCTGATGAACGCAAATAATCTTGTCCTGGATGCATATACGACAAGTGTTGCTGATGAATTCGGAATAATTACTCTGGCAGGAATCGACAATACTACTGGAATCACACAATGGACAAGAACTTTTTACGACCCATCTTTGCTTATCGATAATGTTTATCCTGGCTATTCTCTTGCTGCAAATGGTGCATGCATTTCAAGTATGAACGACATCTATATGGTAGGTTCAAAATCTCTGATGACTGAGCCACTTGTTGGAATTCCTTATCAGTTCATTATGAAAACCGATGACATCGGAAATCTGATCTGGTCGAAAACTTTTTCAGAAGGATCATTCAATCAGATCATTGAAACTTCTGACGGATGTTTTGTGGTAACCGGAAAATCAGCATCCAATCCCGGCATTCTGATGATGAAATTTGATGCGAATGGCGACAGTCTTTGGTCACAGACATTCAATCAGTTCACCACTTCAACAGGAATGGATTTTCACGAAACAGCAGACCAAGGATTTATCATCAGTGGATTTGCTTATGAAGATGCGAGTCATCAGTACTACACCTACATCATCAAGACAGATGCATTAGGAAAAATTACCAATGTATCTACTGCAATATCAAAAACAAATTCAGTATTCAGGAATGCAACTTTTGCGCCGACGATCATGCATGAAAGATCGACGGTTTCCATTCCATCAGAATCAATTTCATCAGGCACCACAGCAATGATCATTGATGTTACAGGAAGAATTCTTCGTCAATTCAAGATCAATTCTGAAACTACAACAATTGAACGCGGAACTCTTGCCTCAGGCGCATATTCATTACTGATCACAAACACTGATGGCTCAAGCGTAAACTTTAAATTTGTTGCAGAGTAATAGTCTGGAAAAAACGACTGCACTAAATGCAGATCTTAAAAATAGTATTTTGAATAGTTAATCATCGTCGCAAAGGCAGGATCGAAAGATTCTGCTTTTTGCGTTAAAGAAAAACACTAAGTGCACTAAGTCTTATCACAAGAGCACTAATGAAAAATGTATCACTTGTGTCCAGATAGTTATCGGGATTGCGCCAAAAACTTAATGAACTTAGTTTTAAATATTTTACAAATCCAACTCGAAGGTATTCCCATGATCCAGATCCCCAAAGTTGTATCCATTATAAAACCATGTTCTTCTCTGTTCTGAAGTTCCATGTGTGAATGCATCAGGAACAATTGTTCCGCGTGTTTGTTTCTGAATATTGTCATCACCAACTGCACTTGCTGCATTCAGAGCTTCTTCAATATCTCCGGGCTCAACGATTCCGGCTTGTTTATCGGCATAATGCGCCCATACTCCTGCATAATAATCTGCCTGAAGTTCGAGCTTTACCGAATATTTATTGTATTCACTTTCTGTCAATCGCTCCCGAAGTCTTTGCATTTTTTCCGATGTACCTAAAAGATACTGAACATGATGTCCGACCTCATGGGCTATAACATATGCCATTGCAAAATCGCCAGAAGCGTGAAAACGGTTTTTCAATTCTTCATAAAAACTCAAATCAATATAAAGCTTCTGGTCAGCCGGACAATAGAATGGTCCGGATTCAGCACCAGCATTTCCGCAACCGGATTGCACCTGATCCCTGAATAAAACCAACGTCGGCTTCTGATATTGCATTCCCTTATCAGCAAAAACTTTTTCCCATACCACTTCGGTTTCGGCAAGCACAACAGAAACAAATTGAGCCATTGTATCTTCAGCAGCACTTTGTTCAGTAGTCAGCTGTTTATTGGATTGCATCGTATTCAGATCCGGTAGTTGTGAAGGATCACCGCCAAGAAAAGAATATAACAAATAGATCACCAGCCCTACAACGCCACCACCGGTTGCAAGTCCGCCAGCAGACATTCCTCTTCTGTCATCGACATTTGAGCTACCACTTCTTCCTCTCCAAAGCATAGTTTTTATTTTTCTTTAAAGATATCTAAAAAAATTAATTCACAGAAAATTCTGTCTCCATAAAAAAGCGGCAAGACTTTAAATTGCAACAGCTGCAGGGTCTTTTTTTCCTACGCATATTAAAGCCCCGGGGGCGCGCGATCAAAACGCACCCATGATGAAACTTGCATTTTAGTAAGATATATCACTGGATTGTATTTAAAATGGCTTACATCTGGCAAGGGTATTCCCCCAATTTTCCCCGCTTGCCAGACTATCCACCTCAGGCGGACAGCATCAATAAATAAACAAATGACTTTATTTAAAATGAAAATCGGAACCGCACACATGAGGGGTATTTTATGCAACAGTTTATTGTTCTTAAAATAAATTCCCACTCTTCACTAAACAAAACCCTATCTTTGAAATAAATTAATCATAGTGTCTACATTCAGTAAAATAATTTCAATTCGTTGGGCCGACCTGGATCCGAATTTTCACCTGCGTCACAGTGTCTATTATGATCTTGGTTCACAGTTCCGTGTTGAACTCTTAGATGAAGCCGGGTTGACAATGAAAGTCATGAAAGAACAAGGCTTCGGACCAATCCTTTTTCGTGAAGAATGTGTTTTCAAGAAAGAGATCCTGATGGCTGACGAGATCACGCTGACGGCAAAAATTGTAAAGATGAAAGCTGATGGTTCCCGCTGGACGATCATGCACGAATTCTTAAAAAGTGAAGGCACTCTCTGTGCCCAACTTACTCTGGATGGTGCGTGGATGGATGTTCTGAATCGCAGGATCGCAAATCCAACACCGAAAATTGCTTTTGAAGTATTGAATCAATTCCCAAAAGCCCACGATTTTGAATTGCTCTGATTTTATAAATGAATTTTAATTCACTATTAATTTTGAATTAAAATATTTCCCTGATTCATTTTCCGTTATTCTTAAAAAATAAATTCCGGGGGAGATGTTGCCGATAAAAATATTTTCCGGAACTGTTTCAACTTCTTTCCTGTAAAAAGTAATTCCCGTCACCGATAAAATTTCAATTGTCAATTTCCCTTTATTTTCTGACTCTATCCGCAATATACCGGAAGAAATAACCGGATTAGGAAAGATCTTAAAATCTTCTGCAAATTGAAGATCATTCGTTGAAGGACAGATCTGGAAATCAATAACAATGTCATCAGTACTTGAACACCCGTTTGAATCTATTGTCATTACTGAATACTGGATAGTTGCAACTATAGAAGACGAAGCGATATATGTCTGCGTATTTGCTCCGTCCTGCCACTCATAATCAACAAATCCTGCGCCGGCATTCAGGATCAAATTCTGATTTATACATAAAGTTGTATCATCAGGTAAATTCACCTGTAATGGAATATTCATTGCTACATTGACAAAATCACTATCGGTACAAACACCGTTTGTGTAAATAATTGAATAAATTCCGGAACTGGTTACAGTCAAAGTAGTATCGGTGGAAAGATCATTCCAATACCATTGCAGAATACCAGGCGAATTCAGAACCACAGGTAAAGTATCACATTGAAAAATATCCGGCCCAAGATCAAATGGCGGAAGTGAAATAAATCCAACCTGTACGGTATCAAACATACTACAGGAGTTTGAATCGATTGCTTCAACAATATAATTTCCTCCGATCGTAATGGTATCTGAATGCAAGAAAGAACCGGTACTCCACCGGTATGCAGTATAATTTAAACCTGCATCAAGTATGAATTCGGTTCCTGCACACAAGATAGTATCATTTCCAAGATCAGGCTTGATTGTCGAAACGACATTCAGTGAAAGAGTATCTGTATAATATTGATTCCCTCCTGAACTTAATACCGCCCAATAAGAATTTGCCTGAGTAGCATAGATGGTCTGAGATGTATCCCCTGTATTCCATTGGTATGTATAACCTGCAGGCAATGTTAATGCTGTTGAATCACCGGAACAGATCCTGTCAGTTGAAGAAGTAATCAAAGGCATTGAAACTGAATTTCCAAGACTATCCGCTTTAAGAATAAATGCTTTCGACAAGGAACTGTAGCTAGTGGTCGTACCTGAGATCAGAAATCCGTTGTCATCAGTCAGTAACATGTTAGAAAAAAATTCATCGCCACTTTCACCAAAATGTTTACTCCAGATCAGATTGCCGGACCAGTCATATTTGTTGATCATGATCTGTTGTCCAAAATTAGTTACAAACTGATCACCGGCAAGTATAAACGAGCTATCCGTCAATTGTCGCAATGCGATCTGAAATGACATACCGGCCGGCATCGGATTGGTCCAGACAATGCCGGTTCCTGTGTCCATTTTAGCAAACTGATTGCTGCTTCCAAGAATGAATCCACCGCCAAAAGTTGTATCAATTGTATGGTACAGTTCGCTGAAATTATAATTCACATATGCCCCTGTTGTATCAAAGACACGGAGATCTGATGAATAATACTGAATCGTATCATAGCAGCCTGTCAGATGCGGGCCGACTGCACAAATTTCATCTGCAGATAAAAACTGAAATGACTGCTTGGAAGCATTTGACATATTTGATGAAATATCGCGCGACCATTCATATACATTTAGACTATCCGCTTTAAAAAAATACTCAGGATCGTAACACATTTCACTATTGTTCCAGAAACTGTACAGCATCCCATTATCCGGTGTCCGGTAAACGCCATGAGCCTGCGAACCTCCAACGGCACCGTATTCACCCTGATGAAAAAATAAATTTCCTGTTGAATCAGCTTTTGCCTTGTACCCGGTAAAAATTGCTGAATCTCGCCCTACAAAAAAATAATTGAATTGATTGTCTGCCGCTAAACAAACAGGATTCAGTCTGTATCTCTGAATAATAAAGCGGTTGAATTCATTTCCATTTTCATTTACCCTTATAATAACCGGAAAAGTATTATTTGTACATAAGAATGAATAATTTCCATCTATCGTTCTTACAATATGTCTTCCTGAAAATTCTTTGGTCGCATCAACATCAGAAAAAATTTTGATAAAAGTATTTTGAGCAAAAGAATGCAATGTCCAAAAGGAAAGTGCAAGGATAAAAAAGTATCGTTTCATTGTATATGTGGAATACCTTGCAATGTATGTAATTTTTAATTTTCTAAAAACATGATTAAAAATTTCTGCTCTTCAAGAGTAAATTACCGGATCCATGTTAATAAACTTGTCAAACAAATTTAATAACTTGGCGAAACCATTTGGATTATTCCGTGTCTACCGTAGTATGAAGAAAATTCTAACCATCCTCCTATTCGTGATTTTGAGTCAAATTTCAAAGGCTCAGCTTTATTTTCCACCTGTTTCCGGAAACACGTGGGATACCATTTCACCAACGTCCCTTGGTTGGTGTCAGGATAAAATCGATACCCTTATTGATTTTCTGGACACTAAAAACACAAAAGCATTCATTGTTCTGAAGGATGGGAAAATCGTTATTGAGCATTACTTCGATACTTTCACAGTCGATAGTTTATGGTATTGGGCATCTGCAGGTAAATCCCTCACCTCTTTTTTAGTTGGTATGGCTAAGCAAGACGGATTTCTTGAGTTAAGTGATAGTACATCTCAATATCTTGGTAGCGGCTGGACGATCTGTCCACCACAAAAGGAAGGATTGATCACTGTTCTCGATCAGCTGCGAATGACCTCCGGCCTGAATGATCTTGTACCGGATAATTATTGCACAGACGATACTTGTCTTGAATATCTTGCCGATGCCGGAACCCGCTGGGCTTATCATAACGCTCCGTATACACTGCTGGATGGGGTGATCGAAAATAGTACCGGTCAAGCTCTGAATCTTTACTTATTGAACAAGGTGAAAATTCCTACCGGCATGACAGGAAATTATTACCCTTCAGGATACAACAATTTATTCGTAAGTATTCCAAGAAGTATGGCTCGCTTTGGTTTGCTGATGTTGAACCATGGGAACTGGGATGGGAATCAGATCATGACAGATACTACTTACTATAATGAAATGATCAATACTTCACAGAATCTGAATCCTTCATATGGATATTTATGGTGGCTGAATGGAAAACCCTCTTACCTTGTTCCGGGATTGCAGATTCCTTTTCCCGGACCATTGATGCCGCATGCACCGATGGATATGTATTCTGCTCTCGGAAAAAACGGACAGTTTATTAATATAGTTCCAAGTCAGAATATTGTTCTTGTTAGAATGGGCGACGCACCCGGAGTAGGTGAAGTTCCGTTTTTGTTTAATGATTCTATCTGGGAAAGAATGCAGGATGTGATGTGTGGAACGACCGAAATAAATTCTGATTCAGAAAAATTTATGTTGAGTAAAATCTATCCGAATCCGACTTCAGGATACATTACACTATATGCAAATAAAAATTCCACATACAAATTATTTAATTCTTTAGGAAAAGAAATTTCAAGAGGACAACTTTTGAAAGGTGAAAATAGTATTGATCTGTCAAGATTTGAAAATGCTACTTACTTCATTCAGCTGGAGGGGAAATTCGAGAAAATAGTACTCTTAAAATAACGTCAGGAGCAAAACAAACCACAATTATTTCCCGCAGATCCCGCAGATAAATCCGCAGATAAGGCGCAGATACCGACGTTTCATTGGCAAATAGTTGAATTGACTTCACAAGATCTGCGTATTTATCTGCGGGATCTGCGGGAGAAAAAATCATGCTGAAGTTTTCATTTTTCTGTAAATAATTACATTGGATCACTTCTCCGCTGTCATAAACTTACAATCCCTGAACACCCCATTTGAATTTTTAATTTCCATCTGATATGCATAGCTAGATTTAGCAATGCCAATTAAAGCTAGATCAAGTTTAATTTCATGCTCACCGGCATTCAGATCTTTCAGTTCAATAGTTTTGACAATTCTTCCCTGAAGATCATACAGGTCAAATTTTACATCTGAATTGTTTATCAATTTGAACGGAACTGTTGTAACATTGTCGAACGGATTCGGGAAATTCTGTCCCAGTGAAAATTGTTTTGCGGTTTCACGTTCAATATTCCCGACCTGCGTTGCAACACCACTTCCTTGAATGGTCACTTCAAGGAATGAATCATATCCACCGGAAGTATTTGGTGTGAGTGTTGCAAGTTGATAATTATAACCATTTGCAAATACCCCGTCATTGATAATCGGAACCGGATCGATACCATTAGTATAAATTGTTGGATTGGCAGAATAGACTGCTTGCTTGGCCGCTTCATCAAATGTCAATTGCGAAATAGCCGCATATGACGAGCTGACATAAACCTGAAAATGAATATGACATACTCGACCCGGATACCAACCCGGAAGAATGGTAATGAAATTTACTTCACCATTCGCATCCGTGATCTGATAACCTCTGAAATCTGTTAGTCCAACCTGGGCACCATAACCTGAATAAACTCCATCCTTATCACATTGCCAGATATTGACTCGCAGATTTTCCATCGGTAAACAATTGTTTTCACCGATGATCCTTAGTCTCAAGTTCATTGGCACACCCGGCTTGCCTTCAGTAATGTCCTGGCGGAAATAAAAATTATTCGCTGTGAGATCCAGAGGAAATGGCCCTGCCGTTTCTGATGGGATCAATACACATCCACCCGAATTTACAGATTGTGGTGAAGTTGAAAACACTTTTCCAAAAGGAAGTAGTGATGCAACTCCTGCAAGGCTTGTAATTTTAAGAAATTCTCTTCTGTCGTTTTTCATGCTGATAATATTATTCCCCCGGATAGGTTTCTCAGGTAATAATAAAGGTAAATGTTCCTATTGATTAATTTAAACAAAAAAAAAACCGGCAGAAGATTTTAACATCTCCTAACCGGTTTCATGTGGTGGCTTTTCAATAAAACGCTAATTTTCCCTAATTGTCTTCGTCTTACTGATTCAAAAGTAATCATTGACTACTCTCTGACACAATTTTACGCAAGGAATAATATGAAAAAAAGTTTTTTTTGATTTTGAAATGTGAAAAGTTTTTTCTAAATGTCCGTTAGGACGCTGACGGAAGGGGCTTCCTTCCCTGCCTTTGTCTTAATCATACGATACAATAATGCAAAAAAAAGCTCCCGGAAATCCGGGAGCTTTTTCTAAACAAATCTGATCATTACAATTACTCTATGACTATGCGAATCGTCTTTGTTTCAGTCCCATCTGATTTCACAGACAAGAAGTACATTCCTTTTGCATAGCTGCTCAGATCAAGTTCATGCAAATTGTTTCCTGTCTCCAGTTTCACATTTTCAATCAGCATGATCTTGCCAACCAGGTCTTCAATTTCAACCATACAATCTTTCACAGATTCTGAATCGAAACTCAAGGTTAATTTACCTGTCGTTGGATTTGGATATGCTATGAAATCTGAAGGTCCGTCGATAACTGAATTACCCTGACGACAGAATAAACTCACGCTTACATTAAACAGAGCATGACTACTTGCACCGCAAGCATTGATTGCGTTTGCACGGACTACTGCTGAGGATGATACTGCTGTATTATAATTTACAGTAGCACTGAGTCCTGATGGTGCCGGAGTGATCGTTGCACCACCTGTAACCAGCCATGCATACGATGTAGCACCTGCAACAGGAGCGATAGAATATACAACTGCGGAATTCGATTTACAAACTGTTGTTGGACCTGAAATGACCGGAGCCGCTGGCCGCGATGTCACAGTATAACAACGTGCAGGACCGCTTCCACATGAATTGATCGCTGAAACACAAATATTCGCTGATGCAGAGGTAAACGTCGGTCCAAATACAACATTGACAGATAACCCTGTGCTGCTACCTACAATTGTTACTCCCGGAGGTACAGTCCACTGATACGAGGTTGCTCCCGCTACTGCTACAATAGAATAGGTTGCAGACGTGTTGCATAAGTTATTTCCCGGACCACTGATACTTCCCGGTTGTACAGGTTTCGATCTTACAACAAACGATTTCACAAACGAACCACATGCATTCACTGCAGAAACTATTACTGTTCCTGTTGTCCATGAAGGTCCGAAGTTGATCACCTGAGTTGTCGTTAACGGACTTAATGTGTTTATTCCAAGTGTTGCATCACCGGAGACTGTCCAGACATAAGATGTTGCTCCGGTTACAACAGGCATAGAATAAGTGCCTGAAGAATTCGCACATACATATGATGGACCGGTAACAGCATATCCATGAGTAGGGATTCCTGTGATCAGCATTCCTTTCACAGCACTATTGCCGAAACAGTTGAATGCATAAACCTGTACTGATCCCTGACCGAATCCTGCCGGAATGGTTACCGTAATCGTATTCGTTCCCTGGCCGCTGACAATTGCAGCTCCACCGGTTAATGTCCAGAAATAGCCTAAAGCATTCAATGCACTTGTCGTATAAGTTACAGTCGTTGGTCCGCACACAATTGCCGGTCCTGAAATACCAATCGGAACTCCTGCATATGTTGTGATTACCGGAATATTCATACAGCTTGGTGCACTGATTCCACAAGGAGTCACTGCAGAAACGCAAATGAATCCGCCTGCATAAGTTGGTCCGAACGAAACAGAAATTGAAGTCGTTGTTGAACTTCCTGTTGCTCCCGATGGCAATGTCCATATATATGAAGTGGCTCCAGGTACAGGTGTAATTGAATACACAATACCGGTTGTATTTCTACATGCTCCTTTAGGACCTGTTATTGGACCAGGTGTTGGTGGTGCTGATCCTGATGTTTCAACAATTCCCGATGCTGTTCCTGTACAACCATGTGAATCTGTTATGATACATGTATAAGTTCCTGCAGCAAGATTCGAAATGGTTTGCGTCGTTTGTCCACCAGGGCTCCACAAATAAGAATATGGACCAAAACCTCCGGTCGGATTTACTGTGGCAGTTCCTGTGGCACCAATACAATTCGTTGCCGTTGTTGTAACAGTACCTTCTACTTTCGGTGGCTGCGTTATTGTAATCACAATCGTCTGAACACAACCATTGGCATCCACAACTGTGATCTGATGCGTACCGGCAGTCAGGATCACAAACCCTGTTCCCTGATATGGTCCCGTACCACCTGTTGCAGAAATAAACACTTCAGATGTTCCACCATAACAATTGATCGGCGTAGCATTGTAGTTGATGACAATTGGCGCCGGCTGAGTAACTGTTACAGTTACTGAACCCGAACATCCGTTTGCATCTGTTACCGTATATGTATATGTGCCGGCACCGACATTAAATGTTCCTGTTCCTGAATAAGGTGGTGTTCCACCGGTCGCTGAAACAGTCACACTTCCATTTGTTCCGCCGAAGCAAGGAACATTGATGGTTGTTGCTGTAACATTGATTGTATTTACAACAT
>JBMQEM010000186.1:0-3381 GCA_049363815.1 Bacteroidota bacterium | reverse complement strand
TTGGTTCAACAACAGTGTTGATTGTATCGCAAAGACTGCCGACTACCGGACCCAAACCATAATCCGGATTATTCGGTAAACCCCAATAAGTACGTTTCCCTCCAAGGTAATAACTATACAATGAGAAATTACAACCGGATCCGATAACAACCGGATCATTGATCACACTTAAGTTCATGTTTTCGGTATGGTACATTGTATCCTGGTAAGGGTAGATATAATTTATTCCATTGGTCCAGGCACAGCTCCAGTAGATCTTGTCATCAGGAGCAAGTCTTAAATATCCACCAGCTTCAATTGGTTGAAACAGTGTTATGATCGTATCTCTGGAGTTATATATATTGGAAGCATTCAAATTAAATTGTATTAGATTTGAATTGATATATGATGTAGCAACATAAATTAACTGTCCATTTGGAGAAAATGCGCTGCCAAAATATCTACTATTACCCTGATCGATCACTTTTGCATTTGAAAATAATCCAGTGCACCTGTCAAAGTCAAAAACTTCGATTAAGCCATTCCAGGAAGTTGCCAGAAATTTTGTCCCGTCTTTGGAAAAGGAAAAATTGCCTGCAGTAGCAAGTTCATTTGCCCCTATATTCTGAAAAGTTTCTAGTATCGTATCTTGTTCTATCAGAAAAATCAGGAATTCATTGTCACTACTTCCTTGCGGATCATATCGTCTAGCAATCAGCTGGAAATTTCAGACTAATTGACCCCCACGTTTCATTTTAAATTGACCCCCGTGTTTCAGGGGAAATTGACCCCCGTGTTTCACACCAAATTGACCCCCTGTTTTTATGTCTGGTAGATGAGTGATTTAACTTGTCCATAGCTCTGTAATTTATGATGCAACTTGTGTCATAAATATAGAGAAATATGGCAAATAAACTCATCGGAATGAATAAAATTAAACAGATCATCCGCCTTTATACTCATAGTAAAGGCACCAAATTCATCAGTACACAAACAGGAATCGCGCGCAATACGGTAAAGAAATACATCCGCATTTTCCGGGAATCTCATCTTACATATGATGAATTAAACATGATACCGGAACAGGATTTGATCCTGCTATTTGGTAAGCCTCCTCTCATTCAGGAACCGAGTCATCGGGAAAAGGATTTGCTTTTATTCTATCCCTATATGGACAAAGCACTTCGTCGCACAGGAATGACGAGGGAAAAATTATGGAAAGAATATTTAGAGAAACATCCTGACGGATATAAATATACCCGGTTCTGCATAGGTTATAAGCAATGGGCAAATCGTGTAAGCCCGACGATGCACATGGTACACAAGGCGGGTGATAAAATGTTCATTGATTACGCAGGAGAAAAATTAAACATCGTAGATCTATTGACCGGTGAGATCATAGAGGTAGAAGTTTTTGTTGCCATCCTTGGTTGTAGTCAACTCACCTACGCACAAGCAAGTCTCTCACAACAGAAAGAAGATTTTATAACCGCATGTGAAAACGCCTTACACTTTTTTGGTGGAGTGCCACAAGCTGTGGTACCTGATAATTTAAAATCTGCAGTTACAAAAAGCAGTAAGTACGAGCCAACATTAAATGAAGCTTTTGAAGACTTTGCTGAACACTATCAGTTCACCGCCCTTCCTGCGCGTGCTTACAGGCCGCGTGACAAGTCATTGGTCGAAGGAGCGGTGAGAATTATCTATAACCGTATTTACGCAAATCTGCCACAACAACCGGTAGCTTCATTAGAAGAACTAAATAAACTGATTATGTTTTATACACTGGAACATAATTCCACTCCGATGAAAGGACGTAATTACACTCGACAGCAACAGTTCGAAGAGGTAGAGCAAAAAACATTGCAAGAACTACCAAAGCTGCGCTATGAGTTCAAGCATCAGAGCATCGTCACCGTTATGAAAAGTGGACATGTTTGTTTGGGAGAGGACAAACACTATTACAGTGTACCGTTTAAATACATCGGCTTCAAAGTAAAAATTATTTACTCCGCTTCGATTGTGGAAATTTACTACAAATACGAACGCATCGCTTTGCACAACCGATTGCGCAGTCCATACAATTATACTTCTGTCGAAAGCCATCTCGCCTCTACACATCGCTTTGTTAGCGATTGGTCAACCGAGCGATTTATTAAATGGGCAGAATCAATTCATCCCGATGTAAAACAATTTATCGAAGGGATCTTTGAAAAAAAACAACATCCGGAGCAGTCCTACAAATCGTGTCTAGGTGTTTTGGGATTTGAAAAGAAAGTAGGCACCGATCGATTGATCAAGGCCTGTCAGAGAGCAATGGATTATGGCCATTACAACTACAAGATCATTCAAAATATCTTAGAGAAAGGAATGGATACGATACAGAATGAAATAAAAGATGAACCAACAACAGAAATGCCTTCTCACGAAAACATCCGTGGCGAAGAATACTATCAATAAGTTAAACTATAAAAAAAACAAAAATCATGAATGAAGCAACGTTGCAAAAAATGAAACACATGAAGTTCTATGGAATGATGCGGGCCTTTAGTACCACATTGGAATCAGGACAAACCAGTCGTTACACACCCGATGAAATGGTCGGGTTCTTAGTAGAATCGGAATGGGACGAGAGACACAATCGTAAGATAGACCGCGGTCTTAAGAATGCAAAGTTCCGTTACAAAGCAAATATTGAAGATCTGATCTTCGATCAAAAAAGAAACCTTGATAAGAACGAAGTCCATCGGCTTGCAGACTGCACGTTTATCGGCAAGAAACAAAACATCATTATCACAGGAAGTACAGGAGTCGGAAAAAGTTACCTGGCTTCCGCACTAGGCTATCAGGCTTGTATCAATGGATATAAAATTATTTACTCCAACACCTCTAAGCTCATCAGTAAATTAAAAATGGCCAAGGCCGATGGATCTTACATCCGTGAAATGCTACGCATCGAAAAACAAGACCTGCTCATACTCGATGACTTCGGACTACAACCCTTCGATGCACAAGGCAGAGCATCGCTTATGGAAATCGTTGAGGACCGTCATGGCAAAAGTTCACTGATGATCACTTCGCAGGTCCCTGTAAAACAATGGTTCGATCTGATTGGAGAAAAAACAATTGCTGACGCTATCCTGGACCGCATCGTTCATGATTCCATCCGTATTGAATTAAAAGGCGAATCGTTGAGAAAAAGAAAAGCACAAACAGTAGAAATGAATGATGAAAATTAATATCTTACACTAACATTTATCACTCAACTATCGGACATGAAAACAGCAGTTAACTATAGGGGGTCAATTTAACGTGAAACAAGGGGGTCAACTTGTGTGAAATATCCAGTATTAGAGATATAAAGTTTATATCGAGTATTAACAACTCCTTGCATTATCAAAT
>JBMQEM010000185.1:0-44686 GCA_049363815.1 Bacteroidota bacterium | reverse complement strand
ATTATATATAGAGGAAGTTTTGTATGAGGCAGTAATTTATATGAAAGATGTGGGATTGAATACCATATTGAACTGGGAAAACGAAGCGTTTGACAATGATGATTTTACGGAGGCTCTTGCAGGGGTAATTATTTTATTATTGGGCAGAACTGTTGTAATTGTTGCAGATACTTTTATTACCGCAACTCAGGAACAAATTAAAAATAGTTGTGATGATGTTGCAACGCAAATCAGGGATTATGCAGATAACCCGGGCGGGAACCATAGCGGAATAGAAAACTTAATTCCTCACATAGATCCTAATCTTATTAAGCTGGCAGCGGATTGTGTGGAAATTGGTGGTGTTGTTTTAGGCCCATTAACGGGCGATACGAGAAGACGCGTTAGAAATTTACTATATCAGGTATTTGAACCTATCCCTCCAGGTAGGGGGCATGATTTCTTGACAAGCTTAGGCGATGATTTTTTTATTCCCAATATTGACCAGCTTAATCGTGTAACATATGAACTGGCAACTATTTCGAAAGATCGGTTTATCCTCTTTGTGGAACAATTTATTTTAAAAGTTGGAGAGTACATTCTTAAACTACTTGAAGATTTAATTCTTGCCATTATTGATTTGGTAGTGAATTGGGAACAACATCTAGGGGAAGTTTTGCAGGCAATTGCAGATGCTCTCAGAAATCTGGAAGCTACCATGAGGCAAATAAACCAACGGCTTATTGATTGTATGTCCACGGCAACTGAAGCACTCCATCTTCTTTTCCAGACTTTTGGAGATTCGAACCTTAAAAACAGAATTAAAAGCGGTATAAAGGATAAGTTTGTTGATAAGGCGCTCGATGCTTTAGAGGATAATAATATTTATAAAGTATTGCCTTCTGACTGGAAGAGAGATATACGAAACCTGGCTGATGGTGCTGTTGACGATTTTATTGACAACCCCTTTACTCAACCCATTTTTAATGCTGTTGCTGCAATTGCAAACCAACTTGATGCTTTACTCCCCAATGTGAGAGAGCTGGATCCTGATGATAATCTGCCTGAGCAGCTAATGCTTTTGATTTTGGATAAAATAGAAGAGAACATCAATAGTCATTTTGGAGATGGAAAACCACACATATCACCAGAAATTGATTTTCGTTATTATACATGGGTATATGATCCGCCATTCAGCGGGCATTGGCAAACACATCATATACGAATTCCGCTGGGAAGGATTGAAATAAACATAATACCGGTTATGAATATTGTGAGAGATGCAATTCATGCTTTAGACTTTTACCACAGTGCACTGAATGATGCCTGCTTTAAATTGGGTATTGCACTTGCTGAGGAGGCTGAACTTTTAGCTGCGCAATTATTGCATAATGATAAAAAGGATGATAAAGCAAGAGTGGATAAAATTAACAATGAGCACAATAATGAACATAAAGAAATATCTATTCTTTCTCCTGTTAATCATTCGCATTTTACAAACAGTTTTGATGTAAGAATACACCTTGGTGGTGTAGGTATGACATATTTAGGTTTAGGAAAAGATGAAATGCAGAGAGTATTAATTTACATAAACGGTGAATTGATTCCTCCCAAATCATTGATCATTGATGATTCGGGCTTGCCTGCTGAAGACAATGCGTTACATTTAAAAGACTTTGATTTTGTAAATCTCAATTCATTTGATAAGAAAACGGGAAATTTTGTAAATGCGTTTAATTCAACAACGGGCATAATAAAATCAGGGAAGGCAAGCATTATGACTGATACTGCCGTGCATTACCCGAGCCAGAATGCTGCAGGCAAAGCTGCAGATAAAGGAACTCAATTTGCATTTTCACATTCGAAATTACAGGAGCTTCCTGAATCTAAAGCAGTGTATAAGTCAGCAAAAGTAAATGCTGAAGCAGGTGGATTATATTTTGAGAAAAGCACTAAGACAATAGTGAAGGAAAAAGGTCACGTTAAAGGTAACCTATTAGTGCATACTTATGAGTTAAAAAACAATTTACCGGGTAGGGGAATATCTCCGTCAAAAGTTGACAACTTATTAAAGAACAGAACCCCGGGATTACTTATTCAATTTAAAGTAGAACTGGACAAACCTTTTGTTGTTGAAGGTGTGAATGTGCTGACAGTGGTGGTAGTTGAAAGAGGAGGGAACCGGCATCAGCAAAATGTAAGTTTTACTGTATCGCATGAACCTGCTACCAGTAAACCAGTGCCGGGTGTGTTGCATATACTTGACCCTGTTACAGGAAAAACGGCTGTTGCCACAATGACTATAAATAATATTAAAAATCATTTGGTAAATATTGACAGGCAAAAGGGACCCAAACTGGAAGATTACCTTGCAACAGTTAAAAAGGGAAAAGTAAAAAAGGCAAATCCAGCAAAGGAGGAGTTAATTTCAATAGAGAAGCATGTTATCATACCAATGAAAAAGAAGGAGACAATAGTTGTTATTCAGAAAGATAAAAATGGTAAGGAAACGCCAATTGATAAAGAGATTATCATAACATACAGTTCTGTCGTTGAAAGAAAGATAAAGCTTATAGAATTAAAACTGGATAATAAAACCCTTGCTAAGAAAAATCAAAGATTAAAAACTGAAAACGTTTCTTATGAAAAAGCACTGCCAGTATTTGGTGACGACAAAAAAGCAATTGACAGTGTTACTCAAGTTTCAACATTTGTTAAGAAGGAGACTTTGGATGTTTTAAACGATGATGGCAAAAAAGTGGACTCGTTAAGTATTGAGTACAGTTCGGTAGAAGAAAGAGAAAAAAAATTAGGTGATTTGAAGAAAGATAAAAAACTTCTGAGGTCGAAGTCAGTTGAAACGGAAGAAAAGATTGTGATTGCCGACAAGGATGGAAAACTTCTTAAAACTTTTAATAGAAGCAGTCAGCCACCGGAGTTTAAGGATGATAAAATACGAACTTACAAACCTAACATACTGAATGAAGTTAAATTGAATAAAGATATAAATGACAATTTTGGAATAAACGTAAAGAATGAAATTATAGTGCACCCACAAAAGGATAACGGAAGCAAAGAGTATAAAGTTAAAACGAATGCGTTGTTAGAAGATAAATCAGCAGAGCTTAAGAAAAGAATTGCAACAGTAGCACGATATTTAGAAAAACAAAACACTATTAATTTCTCAAAAAAATGAACTACTCATATCCTTCTATAACCGGTTTGGTGAATTTATTATTAATGGGAATATCAGACAAATACAGATATTCTCAGGATAATAATACGAGAATAACCGATGCTTTAAATATTGTGAAAAATGAACTTGATGCAAAATTTGCTAATGGCACTTTAACAAATACAAGAGAAATTGCTATACGAAATGGACTTAGTTTGTTTATTCCGGGTTTCTCAAGTATGATAGCCAATCAGGGAGCAAGCCAGCAACATCTGGTACAGGATTCAAGAACATCCAGGGTAGTTTTTGATATGAAGTTTCTTATTGGCTATATTGCATTATCTATTTGGGCCGATAGTAATAATCCTTCTGAATTTGGGCTTGCTGCTCCTTTTAAGGATGTTAATAAAGAAGGTTCTTTTTATATTCCCAACCCACCACCACCATCGTTTACGCAGTGTAATCATTTTTCATATTTTGTTATATTGAAAGCAACCGGCAGGCGAATGACCAAAGGTGAATCACTTACTTCACAAACATTTTTTGGAATGATGGGTGCCGGGATTTATTTTGGTAATGAGAGAGATAAATCTGAAGCTGCTTTAACTTATCTAACTGCACCTACTGATACGGGTGGAGTATTTGGTGATGTAATTTCATTTTCGAAAGACGATGCAATTCATGGTGCGGCTAATAACTTTACTGGAGGAAATCATGTTGGAATTTACTTGGGCTACGACTTATATGTTAGTGCTTCAGGAACGGGGGTGTCTCCATTTAACGGAGGTAATAAAAGTGTGGCTTTAGGCAACGTTCCTAATCATGCCCATTTTTGCAGTGTGATCTAAATTAAAGTGATGGATGCATAAAATAGACAGCGTAGAAGGAAATATTAAGATAAATGTAATTCAAGTGCTTACAAGGATGTTCCTGCGGTTTTGTTAAATGTGCGGGAAATAAAAAAATTAATTGTCTGATAGTTCTAAGAATACAAAAAAATGTCGTCTTTCTAACGACATTTTTTTTGTTTCTGACGTGGCAAATTATTTTTCTGGTCGAGGTGGCGGATTAGAGGGAGGTGGAGCTGTTTGAGGTCTCGGATTTTGACCTTCCTTAATAGTTTGATTCGGCGGCGGAGTAGGTTTCTGCGGCGGATTCTGATTATTGTTTTGCATGACTTTTGGGTTTATGGCATTTGTTGTAGTGGAGTCTAACCTTATAGGCCCTTCAATCTTTATAGAAGGGATTTTAGATGACTTATTTGCGTAGTTATATATATATGGGAGTATTGAGATAGCCATTAATACAAAAGACCAAATTAAATATTTTAAACATCTATATCTAGCTTTACTTTTTAATTTATTTCTTTTTTGATTTTGATCCGTTGCATTTACGAACGCTGCATAAAGATAATCGTCAAAATCTTGTTGAATTAAATCTCCGGAATTGTTTGTGTTTCCATGATAAGTAATCAGTGATTGGATATATTTTTCAATGTCGCCAACGTCGGCGAGATAATCATATTTATATCCACCGTGAAATCCTGTATAAGCTAGAATAAGATTGAAAATTGATATAATAAGTAGTATACAGCTTGAAATACTTAAAAATTGGAATAGAATAGTGTAGTTAGAAGGTTGAAAGTATTCAAAATTTGTCAGTAAGTAAAAATGCGCAGCAATCAAAGCTATAATTAATCCTATTGGAGTTGAAAGTGAATTATTGATTTCATCTCTTCGTTCAAGTTCTTTATAATAAGTTTCTTTATAAAATTCTCTTATTTCCATTGGGAAATCGAATTAAAGATTAAAAATTTATTCTAGCAATATATCAATTAGTTTGCAAAATGCCTAAAATGTAAGGACATCAAGGCTTGTATTACTCCATTTTGAATCATCTTATAACTGTTCTATATAAGGTTTTAGAGATGACCGTTTATGGATCATGTTATTTTTACCTTTGAAGTTGTTACAGGTTGGGAGGTGGAGTAGATTCAGGTTGCTATCAAGGATGCATGGGCTCTGATTCATATGCTTCTACACTAAGGTTTTTTATCAATGTAGGCTTAATCGTTAAGATGATCGGGAGAAGGAAAGAAAGGTGATTTCCAATCCGGTTTATATGTGCAAGATAGTTGGGATAGATTAGTTCAAAGTTTGAACCCCAATCAACATCAATGTTGGAAAATGTGTCTGAGTGGAAAAGAAAGGAAAGTAACAGATTTAAGTACAAACTTTTGAAGACGCTTATAATTTCCGAAATTTTGAAATTTATTTATCGACAGAAAGGGTAAATTTCAAGTATTTACTTACACAGTCTTTCAACTCAAAAGTTCTGTACATAGGTTAATGCATGTTTAAGTCTGTAACAAAAATTTCCTCGTAAATCTTCCTGTAAATCCACAAAATCCGAACGGATGTAAACACATGTAAACACGTGTTAGAAAAAAAAGAAAATTCCGTAAAAAAAGTAAAACTGGAAACATACTTTTTTTACGGAATTTTCGTGCAATCTAAAGATCAAATTTTATCCGAACTTGCTCGTAATCCTTCAAGTCTAGATCATTAGCAATTCTTTGGCTGCCATCGATAGCTACAACTTTAAAATACATGATATCTGTTGGAAGCAAAGTTTGTGTGTCCGAGTCCAGGGTTTTCAGTTGGATGTAACCAGCTGAGGCAATGAATAGAACTGTAGTAGAATAATTGCCATTGATTGGAATGGTAAAGGGCAAGGCAGTGTAGTTAGAAGTATTGATCGGCCTGTAATAAACTATTACGGCTCCATGATCAAGAATGTCCTGAGTAATGCTAGGCGTTGTAATGGTGGTTAAATATCCAAAACCGGGCTGGCCAAAAGTTCCAAAGGCCGTCCAATCTGTCGGCCCGATAACAAATTCCTGAGAAGAAACATTAGCGTTTCCATCTTTACCATTTTGTCCGGCTGGGCCGACTTCTCCCTTTTTACATGCAGAAAGGAAAACAAAGACTGCGATCGTTGTTAATTGTAAAATCTTTTTCATTGGGTTTAGTTTATGTTTACCTAAACCCCAAAGTAAACGGTTATAAAAACGACAGCGCGGGTTTAGTATCTTAAATGCGACTGAGGTACTGGTATACCCGAAGGACAAATAAGTACTTCCCACGCTGTTGAGCGGGGCGTACATCATTCTGTCCTTCAAAGAAAATTACCAGTTTTCAGTCGTAGAAGACAACGCAATATTTTAAGTGGTTCGAATGTATAAATAAAATATAACAAACCAAACCGTTCGAGTTAAAAATAGTCTTAGACAAGAAAGTTTAATAAAATAATATAAAATATTATGTTTAAGAAAACTTAAATTAGAATATAAGACGCTGGTAAGAAAAAATTCAATTTTCAGTAATAATAAAAAAGCTGATAGTAGGTAAATTTGAAAAAAATCATAATCCACATTGAAAAATCTTAGCCAACTCTATTCGCAAGTCTTGAGTAAGGTCTTTATAAATTTCATTTGATACCTATTTACTATAAGTTGGGTCTATTATAATATCAAAAAACTCAGTTGTTGTTAAGTTAGCCAAGTCGGGACATGCTTCATAAGCTCTCCTAAAGTACGAATTTGATACATGTTACTTATAAGGTTTTCGATCGGTTTTACTTTATAGTACCTTGACATTCTTCAGGAGAGTATTTTATTACATTAGTTGTAGAACTAATTGCACCTCCATAGGTTTTTACAAGTCGCATAGTCTACCTGACCTACAAACGCATCTTACACCATATTAAATATGCTCAGTGACCATCTTTAGTATATTAGCCTCTTTACTTAAACGAGAAGCAACATCATTCATATAGAGACTTGATGAATCTGCATCACGACCACCAAGGAAATAGGATAGAGTCAATTTAGAGACCGCATCAATCGCAGTCCTTTTCCAAGCATCACCAGACCATTCTTTTTTATTCTTCTGAAGTTTACTTTTCTTTCGCACCAACAAACACTCATCTTTCATCACTTCAACAAATAATTTTGTAATTGTTTTTTTTTGGATTCACTTGTGCTATGAGATATTGCATGGATTGAATTTCATCCAACTATTAAGTTGATAAATATTTCTTATCTTTTATGGAATTTTAATATTAAAATTCTTTGTTTATAATTAATAAATAAATTGTTACATTTTTCTAATTTTCCATTCAATAATTTTGTTTGAAACCTATTTTTCTATTTAAATTTAATATATTTCCTTTGACATTTAAAATATAAACTCCAGGAATAATATCAATATCATAAGAAAAATTGTTGTGCCCATTACTAATTTTTTCTGATTGACCAAATTTCAACCTTCCATCAATATCATATAATTGAATTTCGATTATATCACTCACTGAAGAATTAAATTTTAAATTTATAGATTTCGAATCTAGATTGTAAGACAAAAGCTCAATAGAATTTTGTTTCGGCGTTACAATTGAAAGAGGAGTTGGAGCCAATTTCACAATCCATGCTTGAGAATTTCCAGCATTGGGAGTGCCAATATCTCCATCAGATGAAAGAGTATACCCTGCAATGACAGATCCACCATCATTTGTGGTAATTACAGAGTTACCGACTTCAAGATTGGAGCCACCCAGGCATTTTGACCACAATAAAATTCCTGAATCATCTAATTCAAAAACCGCTACATCCATCATTCCATGGTTACCAACAATATCTGAATCATTACTTGTAGTGTATCCAACAATTTCAACACCATTAATTGTTGAACACCCTGAATTACCTTCTTCATTAAAACTTCCTCCTAAACATCTTGACCATAATAGAGTTCCATTACTATCTATTTTCATAGCCAAAATGTCTCCAGCTCCCTTCGGATCTGTTATATCTTGATCTGCTGAACTAGTATTTCCTACCAAATAATATCCTCCATCATTTGCTTTTATAATATCTCTCGCGCCATCAATTCCTGATCCACCATAGTTTTTTTCCCATACTATCCCACCTGTGGAATTAATTTTAACGACCCAAACATCATAGCCTCCATAATTATTACTTACATCATGATCAAATGATTGTGAAGAACCACAAAAAATATAACCTCCATCAGAAGTTTGTAGAATCTTTCCAGGAATTTCCCTTTCAGAGCCTCCATAAGTTCTTCTCCAAAGTATTGTTCCGGAACTATTTATTTTTGCTAACCATAAATCATTTATCCCATAATAAGTAGTTACATCATAATCATTGGACTCAACATGTCCAAATACTATGTAACAACTATCTGAAGTTTGAATAATACTATTACCAAAATCATTGCCCGAGCCTCCTAAACATTTTTGCCACAATAGTGTACCTGTAGTATCAACACAAACGACCCAGTAATCAAAACGGTCGTGTAAGCCGACAACGTCTCCATCATTTGAACTAGCATATCCGGCAAAAATTAAATTGCCTTCGTAATTTTGAATTATTGACGAACCTTGTTCAAGACCAGTCGTTCCTCCAAAGATCCTTATCCAGTTTTGGTTTCCAATTGAATCTATTGAAAAAAGGAGAGCATCGGATGATGCTTCCCCAGTAATCCAAAGATTTTCAGACATATCTTTAAAAACAGAATAAGCTTTATCCATTTGACCTCCTCCATAAGTTTGTTCCCAAAGGATGTTAGGGCTTTGTCCTGTAATTGTTGTCGAAATAATAAGGAACAAATAAATAATAGCTATTTTCATGATTACATTTTTATAAATCTTTTACTCTTACTATTTTCTACTTCAATAATATATATTCCGGTTTTAAAGGAATCTATATTTATTAAATACTCAGCAGATTTCGAAACTCCAGTCATAACTTGTTGACCAAATGAATCAAAAATACGATATTTTAGATTCTCGGCACCTATTAAATATACCAGACTAGTTGAAGGATTTGGAATGATATTAATATCGGAATTAATTACATTTTTATATTCATTCAGATTAGATCTCCTTTCTGGTGGTTCACAGGAATAATATGTGGGGGAAACAATCTTTGGACAAGGAGAACACCAAAAGAATTCAGTTTCTCTTCGCGGATGGATGGGATCTAAATATTTGGACGCAACAGGATGTATTGGTGAGTGCCTCCAATCTCGAGTTACACCCGCAAGGTTTATGCAGTTACCTCTATTCGGTCCAGGATTGTTTGCTGTATTAATTGAACCATAATAATAAGTATTGGGACATCCAATACCTGCAGGTTGATTGCGCATTCCACTTCCAATTACCCAAAATGATTGCCAATCTAGATTAAAGTCAGTATAGTTGATATAACTTAACTCCCAATCGCAATCGCATGCATTTAAACCATGATTGAAAAAGGAACAATCGTTTATTGAGTTAAAATTGAATGTTGAAACTAACTCGTTGTTTTGAAATCTTTCTTGTGAAAGACTTAAAAACTTCAAAGTATAGTTAGTATTGAAAGTACACCGATTGAAATTTGTTCTTAATGTCCATCCGAAATCAAGCATCATTAAATGTTCAGGTACAGGACATAAAGCTCCTTCGTCAACTGTAGGGGCAAATGATTTTCTTTGCCAAGGAAGAATATCACTATCTAAATACTCTTCATCAAATGTACATAAATCAAATTCAGTATTATCAGGGTTAAATGTGTTTGTCCCTAATATCGAGGCATAAGACCATAACAATCGACCAACAAAATCACAACTCGTAAACTTAAATCCTCTAGCATTTGGCCATGCAGCGTTACCTGTTTCAGAAGCTACAACTAAACATCCAAGAAACCGATAATCAAACTGAACACCTTGTGTACCATTTTGATCGGAGTTACTGTTAATACCGCAGATTCTGTTATATTTAAATTTGCACTTGGTGAATCTTCCTCGTGTGGTTGGGATGTTACTATTTTCAAATTCAATATCAATTCCAGAAGCTGGTTGTGAAGTTAATCTTCCTTGTCCAGCTAAATTAAATTCCGTTTTAAAAACATTCATTCCTATACCACCACCCCATGTCATATTATTTCTACCATTCCTAGTAAAAAAAGAATTACTAATATTACAATTCATTATTGGAGGATAATGAGGAGGGAACTGAGACGCTGTAGTACAATCCATATAATACACAGTTATTCCATCGTAACCAAAATCATGTACATTGACATTGTCAATTGTAATATTTTGGCAAGCATTTAAGAAGATTCCTCTTGTGGGGACTTGCATGGTTTCAGTAAATCCGCCTCCGATAATTGTTTCATCCATATTTCCATCTAGCTCTATATTTTTTATAGATATATTTTTACAACCATTAAAATGAATCATATTTCCCGGAGTGGCATAATATGTACTAAATACATTTAAATAACAAGGATGTCCAGCAGTAGGACAGGTCAAATATCTTGCATTCGGGTCCGAAGGGAAATCAAAAGCGCCATATTTGATGCAATCGTAGAATTTTAATTTAGGTAAAACCCCTCCAACAATTTTTCCAACAATTTCCATGTTATTTATGTTTTGAAAACAAAGAACAGTAGCTCCTTCAAGAGCATAATCGATACTTGGTTCTTGTCTACCTACTATATAAGTGCCTGATGGAATCTCTAGTCTTTTTGGTATATTAAATGGCAATGATGCGAAATACGAAGCGGCTTCTTCGAAAGCACACTGATCATTTGCAATGCCGTTCCCAACTGCTCCAAAATCTATTTTAATATTTTTCACAACAGAAGTACATCCAGTGCAAGGAAGATGAGAAAATGGACCACAAGACGAATTTAAAGAACAATCGCTACAAGTATTTAAAGGATTATTTATAATCCTAAATACTGAGGATGCAATGCAACCATTATTATCAGTAACAATTAATGTGTCATTTTCAATGCCTAAATCCAGAATACTATCAACTGTGGATCCATTTGACCAATTTAATTCATAAGGAGAGGTACCACCAGTTATTATTGCTCTTGCTTTGCCATCATATGATGAATCATTTGTTGGAGTAACTATTTGCTGATAAATTTTTAATTCTTCTACCCCTTCGATATAGAAGAAAGCTGATTTTCTGCAACCATTTGCATCAATGACTGTAACTGAATAATTATCGCAAGGTAAACCATAAACTGTATTTGTCGTCCCCCCTCCAGGATTCCAATTATAGGTATATGGAGGCGTGCCACCCGAGACTACCACAGTAGCTGAACCCAGACTGTCAGGGAAACAAATCACATTTGATAAAACAGTAGTGGAAATGGATAATCCCGTACTATTTAAGACTTGTGTTGTAGAACTTGAAATACATCCATTAGCATCCATAACAATTAAGGTATCTGTCCCTGAAGATAATCCTGTAATTACTGAGTCTGTCGAAATGCTTCGTGACCAACTATAAGCATATGGACGGATGCCGCCCGTAATTGTAGCGGTAATTGTTCCTGTACTACTTCCACATGCAGTGGTAGTCGAAGCTAAATCAATAATAATTTTTTCAGGCGATGTAATTGAAATAGTATCATAGCTTATGCAACCTAGGCTATTGGTTATTTTTACAATATATTCTCCAGCTCTAATATTCTCCAAAATCCCTGTTGTGTCAAATTCAGATCTAGTCCATTGGTAAATGAATGGGGCATTAGCATCGGCTCCTTCAACTTCTACATAAGCAGTATCTAAACCGTAACAATCTAAATTTACTTGACTAACAATATTAGCTCCAGGACCTGTTGAATCAGAAAGAAAATACTCTGATGTTATTGCGCAACCATTCGAATCAGTAATAAGAATAGTGTACTCTCCAGATGGAATATTACTCAAACTACTAGATGTACTACCATCATACATCCAATAATATTTAAACCCTCCTACACCTCCAGATGGTGTGACTGAAATTGTTCCTGTTGAATCCAAACATCCAGAATGTATAAATGAAGATACAATTGATATGCTATTGGGTTCAGATATTTCAATTGTATCTTTTAATATACAGCCATTATCATCCAATATCTCTAAATAATAAGTTCCAGATTTTACATTGCTAATAGTATTATTGCCTCCAATGCTGAGAGAAGTACTCCAACTATATTTATAATTACCAGTTCCACCTTTAACTGTTACTATTGCAGAGCCATCACTACCATCTTTACATCTTACGTTTTCATGCAAAACAGTTTTCCTAAAAGCCGAACACTTCAAAAACGCCAACGTCATACTACTAATCGAATTCAAACTATCTCCTGATTGTACAGTTCCAACAATGCTATCACCAGTGGTTGCAGCATTCCCAAGATCCTCCCACATCGACCCATTCCACCCTGTCACTCTAAAGTTCGTTGGTGAAATCGTTTCGCAACTATCATTATTCCAATTGAGTTTTACTTTTACTTTCGAGGTTCCAGAATTACGGGTAAGGTTCCAGTATTGACAGGCATTTAGATTATCGATAGTTGAATCTATGGCTGTACCTATTGTTTGTCCAGTAGGAAAATAATGAGCTGTATATGCGTCCGTAGATGAAGTCGGTGCTGTGATTTCTATTGGATGATATGGATGAGCAAGAGAGGAAGAACCTACTGCAAAAGTGAATGCAGAATTTCCTGTTTTCTTTAATGGACCGTTGATGTAAGTGGAGTCACTTCCACCAACTAGTTTTCCACCGTGTGAAATGGAAAGTAAGTTGGTTGTATCGGTATTAATTCGTCCATTGGTTAATTGCAAAGAATCTGAAACAGTGATTGGAGAATTTAAGGTGAGTGAATTACTTGCCTTATTCACCTGCAATTTTTTTATCGTAGGATAAAGAGAGGTGGTTCCTCTGTTTATTGATTGGGCAGATGTACCATCTATAACTACTTTTCCGCCATTTCCACCAAATTGCATTGATGAAGTTCCATCAGTGATAATGTTGCCGGAGAAAGTTGAGTTCTTTGTATAAGACGGGTATAAGTTTACACTTGTTCCTTTTTGTATGAAGGTGACGTCCGCATTGTAATCATCGCCTGAGCTATTTGCTAAAAATGTATTGTGAGCCGTCGAACTTGAATCCTGGATGATAGTAGTCCCATTGAATGTATTGCCACCACCGAATGTAACATTTGAAGTGGCATGCAATTTCAAGGTTGCTGCTGAATTGAATGTTGTTCCGGCTGAGATTACAGAATTACCATGAAAATAGAAGTTTCCATTGAAACTGTTACCGGAAGTAAGAGTTAACTCGGATGGAGATTCTTCCATTGTCAAGGTACTTGAACTGAGTTTGCTAACGTTCTGCATAAAGACAATTCCACCAGTACCGGTTTCAGTGGCAAAAGTGCTATTGCTATCGAGCACAGTTATTCCGCCACTGTTTCCAAAGCGAACGCCTGGAGAGTTGATTTCAATAAAATAAAGAGAATCCTTAAAAGTGCAAGTTCCTGTGGAGGCAATATAAAATCCTTCTCCTACACTGGCAGCTTTATTGTCTATACTACATTTTCCATAAAACAATCCTTTGTTAATCGTAAAGGTACCACCTCTGTTAATAAAACTTGAAGACATTAAAAATGTATCTGTCTGCGCATTGGCAAAAGAATAGATGGCACTTGTACTAAGCTTGTTTTCAAAACTCATTTTTTTATAAAAACTACATCCTCCGGTTGAAGTTACATTGGAACTTCCAGTACTTTCAAGAATAGTGACACCATGAAATTTTGAGCCATTTAGATATAAAGAAGGTACACTTGCTGTAATGGAATCGTAAAACACAGAGCCGCTTTCAAAATAGAGTTTTGCCGTACCGGTCATGTTCAGTGTTATTTTTGATGAAGAGTCTAAAGAGGTGAAATTTCTCAGATACAATTGACCGGATGACATTCCTGAACCGCCTATGCTTATTTTATTTCCGGCAGTTAGTGTACAAGAACCGGTTGAATATCCAAAGAAAAAATTTCCGCTTGCGTTATTTAAAATAATATTGGATGTGTATGTAGCACTGCCATAGTAGTTAGAATAAATATTCGGTCCATTGAAACTTACAGTTCCGTTGAACTGACAGCCCGTTGCTTTGTGAGCAATGAAGATATTGGCAGTACTTGCATTATATAGATCCAGAGTTGAATTAAAAATATCAGGCAATGAATCCGCCAATGTGATTCCTGCTATTGCACTATCCGTAATTGAAACCGGACCATTGAATGTATTTCCTCCTTTGCTTGCATGTACTCTTCCGGTTGAAGGAATAACGATCTTTAAACTATCATTAAAGACAGAACCATTTAAAAATACTCTTGTACATCTGGCACTAACTTTTGTACTGATCGTTGATCCTGCAAAAGTGTGATTAGTTCCAATTAATGTCAGCAGTCCATTGGTTACAGTTCCACCATTAAAAAAGGAATTTGCCCCAACAGAAAGTTCATTGGTTTGCAGATTCAGCGTACCGCTGGTCATGGTCAATAGCTTTACTTCCGTCTTAGCAGCGATGTAAACATTATTGGAGCCGGTTACAATGGTTACGGTGTCATTCGTTGATGGCGTACCATTTGGCGTCCAATTGGTACTCGTGCCCCAAGCAGTAGATGTTCCGCCATTCCATGTATAGTTTCCGGCAAGAAGGGAGGTTGAAATTAAAAGTGAAGTAAGTATTGTTAGGATGAATTTATTCATCCAGGTAGTTCTTGAGTTCATGAGGGAGGTTTTTAAAAAATGTGAAATAATTAACGATTGAAGACAACTGCTGTGTTGTAACTGCCATCCGTTCGCTGGATCCTGACTTGCGAATAATAAGAAAGCATTTGTTGCAGATTTCCAAGACCAAGATGAATGGCATATTCATCTCTTAAGTAGGAAATGCCGCTACCCAAAGAACCGGAAACATCGAAAGTAAAATTCCGGGAAAAAACATCTGATGCGCCCGGGCTTGAACCGATCTTTACTTCTATACTTTGTATATTCGTTGTGTCGTATAAATTCAAATTCATACCGACATCGAAAATGGTTGTGTCGGTTAAAATTGGAAGACTGTCAGCTGTAAGATGGTTGCCTACAGCTTCAGTGGCCACATCCATTGACATTACAGGATAGGTGTTTTGCCCGGAGCAAAACAGAATCGAAAGTAACATCAGTAATGAAGTGGCGGAAGCGACTCTTTGTATCATGATAATTAATTTAAAAGTTACATAACAAGTAACAATCAATGAAAAATTCAGAGATTGTAATTCAAGATTCAAACTAAATTCAAAAGACCAGATTATTTCATACTAAAAACTACACTCGAAATTTCTGAAGCTCTTAAAGAAAACACAATGTGGCATTCACTATTACAATCCGTAAAAACTTGGTGGGTGATCGTAAAAGTCAAACGAATATATGTAAAAAAATGAAACGCCAACAATCCAGGCTAAATATTTATGTTAAAGTATAATTGATACAAAGTTTTTCGTCATACAATAGAAGCATAATTCATGAATGAAATTTTTTCAGAATTTATTTTTTGCTTTTCTCATTTTGTAAAATTTTGCAAATTTCTATAATTCTAAGCATGTTTTCATAAAAAGTGTATCTTTTTATTAGTTAACGTAACAAATTTACTATCTCTTTTAACCAAGTGTTAACCTGAGAATTCCAGAAAGAAACCAAATTGGAGGTTTTATTGATAATAAATAATGTCGCGACTCCAATACATTATATCAGTAATAAATTTTTGTTGTCAATAGAAATCTGTCCACTTTTTTATGAAAGCTTCTGATTTTTTTGTTAGATATTCTAAATGTTTGTAACCTCCATCTAGAGATCAATTATTTTATAATCAACCTATGTGATTGAAAATTATTTCCACTCTCAATCCTTATTAAGTAAATTCCTTTAGAATAATTTGAAATGTCAATTAGAAGATTTTTATCATTATTTTCCAGCAAGAATGACTTAATTAGACTACCAGTAGAACAATAGATTTGAACAGAATTTATGTTCTTATTTGAGTTAATTGTCACTTGTTGAGTAGCTGGATTAGGAAACAACTGACTTGAAAGGGCTTCTAAATTAGCAACATTAACAGATGAAGATCTGTATAAATTTGACACGGATGAATTGAACAATGGAATACTGCAGTTAATGCTCCATTGCGTCTGGACACGCCAAGAGGCTATGTTCTGAAAAAGTGAAAATTGAGGATCAGTAATTGTCTGTTGAGTTCCTGAAACGCTTCCAATGGCATTCCAGTTTCCGTTACTACTATCATCCCGCATCAAAACATAATTCGCTACCGGATTAGCAGCATTTTCAATAGTGTACAACTGTGACCATGAAAACGTACCTGCATTATTAAATATGTAGATCGTATTGTGATAAGGACTTAATTCTGTTGTTCCACCGCATACATTATGAGCACCTATTTTATAACGATATGTTCCTACATTTGGATCTCCGGTATTTGGAAAATATTGTGATCTGACTGTGTCAACAAACATACTCAGTGAGCCAAATGGAACAACGCCTATAATCTGATAATTATTTGTTGCAATCTCACGATAAACATAAAACGAATCAATGTTTATGAATGCGGAATTGTCCCAGACAATTACATTGTGCTGTGAAAGAGAATCAACTGTAACGAGGCAAATTGAAAGTGAATCTTCTTGTGGCTGGGTTATTATGATTGAATCAGTAATTGAGCATCCAAAAGTATCAGCGATTTGATATACGTATGTTCCTGCTGGTAGTGAATCTATATATGAGGAAGAGTCACCATTCGACCATGTATATTCGATTGGATTCATTCCTCCTGAAACAGAAAGGGAAATAGATCCGTCTGAAGCTCCATAGCAATTGTTGTTCGTTACATTATCAATAATTGAAGAAAACTGATATGGATGAGCAATAAAAATATCTGTCAGTCCGCTACTTGAAATTGTTTGGTTTGATAAACTCATACTGTTATTAAAGTAACCTGTATAATAAATATTATTTAAATTATCTAAAGCTACATCTCTTGAGTAATTCACGCCCCCATTACATGTAGACCATTGAGCGTCACCAATTGTGTTCAATTGTACAAAAAATGAATTCGGAGCATTTGTGCTGTTAGATACATAGAGTATATTACTCGAATTAAATATAACAGAATCAGATTCAAAAATTCCAGTTAAGTTTAACAAACCATTACTACTAACTGCAATCCCGTAACCAACTTCATCTTGCGAACCACCGAAACTTTTTGCCCAGTTTACATTTCCATTTGTATTGAAACTTATAAGAAAAGCATCATATGAACCACTACTACGAAGTGTATCAGTATCTATTCTGATTACACTTCGATATTCACCAGTGAGAAATATATCTGACCCGTTTGTGGCAAGACCATTTCCAACTGCATAATCATTCCCTTGGGATGCTTTTGCCCAAAGCGGAATTCCATTTAAGTTATACTTCGCAATATAAAAACTCTCATTACCATTTGAAAAATTTGGAATTTGAAGTTGGTCAAAGAAAAGTGTATCAGATCTAAAGGACCCACTAATAAACACTCCGGAAGTATTTACTGTAATCGAATTTGCTGAATTGTAATTCAAACCATTTATTGCCTTTGCCCAAACAGCATTTCCAAGGAAATCATATTTAGCAATAAATGCATCGTAGTCGCCGGCTAAAGAATCATGATTTTGCAGAGTAATTCCGTCAAAGGATATTGTACTACTATGAAATCTACCTGTAATATATATACCTGTAGCATCAGTAATAATGTCATTAGTATTATCGTCTTGATTGTTTTGGCCTGCTGACTTAGCCCACAGAACAGTACCATTGGAATCAAGTTTTGTTATAAAAACTTCTGAGTATCCCAATATTTGATTATAAAGAGTTGTAGATCCGAAAGAAATAGAATCTCCTCTAAAGTAACCTGTAAGGTAAATATTGTTATTTGCATCACAGGCAATTCCCCTTCCTTCGTCTTCCAAAAGACTTCCAAAGCTTCTTGCCCAAATAACTTGCCCAGTCTGATTATACTTGGCAACAAACAAATCGGAATTTGATCCCTTATTTGCTAACGTTGTATTTCCAAAAATTATGGTATCGCTTGCGAAAAAACCAGTAATATATACATTGCCGCTTTGATCCGTTACAATACTTCTTCCGTTGTCAGACTCTGAATTACCGCTTCGGTCTGACCAGAAACAGTTTTGTGCGTTGAGCGAGATTTGAATTAACATTAAAACAGTTATACAGATGATCTTCATGCGACTTTTAATTTTATTTGTTGAATAATAAAGAGTTTTATTTTCGAAGAAATGTTCTTTCTATTTTGTTTAGGAGAATACGAAAGTAAAAAATTGAATCTAAAGATCTACTTATTTTAAAAATAAGATAGTTTAAAAAAGTGGGAAACGATATAATTTTTCAAAATTTCAAAAATAATGAACTATTACTTGTGGTAATAATTAACATTTTTATGAAATATTAAAAATAAATTTGTTTAATTGAAAATTATCAATACTTTTGAAATGACGTCAACAATATAAATAACTTTAAAATTCTTGAATAATGTCAAATCAAATTCAATACAAAGGAAATACAGGTCTTGCTAAAGTTACAATTGGTAATAGTAACCTAGATGGGTCAGGTGATTTACAGAATGTACTAACAGCAAGTTTAAATGGTACTTTTTTAAAATCAATTATCATCAAGGCAATCGGGAAAGAAACTACAGAGGGTATGATAAGGTTTTTTATCAGGCGAGGTGATGTTTCTTTTCTAATATCTGAGGTAGTAGTACCAATTGTAACATCATCAGCAAATGACATAACATTTTCTGCTGTGTTGAATGTTAATTATGATATGGAAAAGGATGATATTTTATTTGCTTCCACACAAAATAGTGAACCCTTTAATATTATAGCTTTAGGTCTAGATTGGGAATATGGTACAACTACCGAACAACCATTAACAGCATATACTGCAATTGCAGGAGCAGGTAAAGTATCTGTTGCGAATTCTAATAAAGACGGTATGGGAGCGTTGGTAGAAATTTTTACTGCAGGAGAGTCTGCTGGTTCGAAGGGAAGTGAAATTTCAGCCATTACTATTAAAGCGCTTGGTCCAACTACACCTGGCATGATAAGATTGTATATTACAAATAATAGTGAGAATTTCTATTTATTTTCGGAAATCGAAATTCCCTACTTTAGTCAGAATGCACGAAATAAAGCATTTAGCCATGAAGTAATTTTTCAAGGTAGTATTTTTTTGAAAAATGATTATAAGATTTATGCTTCGACACAGGTAGCTGAACCTTTTAATGTAATAATAGAAGCAGTAGACTGGTCATATCCTTCATAAATTTAAAACGATAAAAACATAATGAGAAACTGGGCACCATTAATATTAGACTCAAATCAAAAAAGTTTTGGATCTAGCTTGCAATTAAGTAGGCAGACTATATCACATCTAAATGGTTTTACTAACCAAGAACCCCAAGAAAGATTCCTCTCACTCTGGGGTAGAACATGTTATACTGATCAAGGAAGTAATCATCAGTGTTTAATTAAAAGAACAAAAACTACTGATAGAACTCATCCTGATACTTCATGTGATGGATACATTTAACATTCTTTCTTTTTAAATTTAAGGTAAAATGAGAAATGTGTAGATATATTTTTCTTTTTTTTTCATTTTTTATCGTTATTAATTTCTCTAAAGGTGAAAAGCTGACTCCGCTTCGAATTAAAAAAATGGAGGCTTTATGCAGATATTGGGGGTTTTTAAAATATTTTCATCCTTCAATTCAGAAAGGAAAAATCGACTGGGATAAATCATTGATAGAAATTATTCCTGAAATAAATAATGATAGTTCAATCGCACATTTTAATTTTCAATTAGTAAAAATTAGGAGATTTTTGGACCCAATAAGAAAAATAAATTCTTCATTTCAATATTTAACTAAAGACTCATCCTTGTCGATTCTAAACTTTAAATGGACATCCGATTCAAGTATATTTTCAAGTGAGAATATAGAATTTATGACTGATGTGTATAGCAATTACAGGCCTAGGAAAAATGTGTATGTCAAAAATGAATTTAATTATTATTATGGTTACAAAGGAATGGAGAAATATTATTCAACTGTTCCTTACTTTCCAGATAGAAATGAATGTTTATTGAGTTTCTTTAAGTATTGGAATGCGGTCAATTATTTTTATAGTTACAAATATTATATGGACCAAAATTGGAATGATATACTTATAGAATTTCTTCCTCAAATTTTGGAATCTGCAGGAACTGAAAATTTCTACTTTACAATATCAAGATTAATCGCAAAAATTTCTGATTGTCACTCTTACACTGACAATTATTTGATCAATCATTCAATTGGAATTTCTAAATCAATAGTTGACTGGACTTTTTCACCAATTAAAGTTAAATTTATAGAAGATTCAACTATAATTACTCAAGTAGCGCTTAACATGTCAGAAAAATCCAATATTAATATTGGAGACATTATCCTTAAGATTAATGGAGTTGCAATAAAAGTTATTAGAGACTCACTAAGAAATTATTATGGTTGTTCAACAGAAAATTCTATTAATAGAGAGATTGATGCAGGAATCTTCACTTCTTTTTTCGTCAACACCGATTCAATTATTCATTTAACATTATTGGATTCTTTGGGGATAAAAGAAGTGTCATTTTTGAATAAACGGTTGGGGTTTTCAGACACTAAATTGGTATCTTATCTTGTAAAAGATTCTGTAGCTTACATAGATCTTTCGAGAATTACAAAATCTGAATTTAGAAAATTATATCGTAACTATTCTTATTGCAAGGGCTTAATAATAGATTTAAGAAATGGCGCCTTATTTCCATTGTCAGCTTCTATAGCCCTTCGATTTAAAAAAGTTAAAAAGGACACACGAGTATTTGCATTATATCTCAGAAATGATTGGAAATTTCCAGGGACTTTTTTACCTGACAGTTCAAAAATGTATTATTTGGGGTTACACATATTTCATAAATCTTACAAGGGAAAGGTAATTTTATTGATTGATGAAAATATCCAGAGCACTTTCGAATATGAACTAATGTCATTAAAACATATGTTTAATGTTACAACATTAGGAAGTAATACATCTGGAACAGATGGTGTGGCATCATCATTCTTGATTCAAAGGAATATTCTAACATATTTTACTACAGATCGCGTACTATATCCAGATGGTACACCCATTCAAAGAATAGGAATTACTCCTGATATTTATTGTATTCCAACCTTACAAAGTATACGAAATAATCGAGATGAACTCATTTTCAGAGCAGCTGAAATTATAGAGTGATAAAGAATTAAATATTGTTAAACATATGCAGGCAACAGATAGATTATCAAAATTGATGGAAAAAATCGATGCAGATGTCATTGAAGATTGTGGCATCGGTCTATTAAGTGGTAAAACAGGTATTTCATTATTATACTATTACTACTATTTATATTCGTCAGATTATTACTATTATTCTAGAGGAAAAGAAATTTTAAATGATGTAAGTAATATAATAAGTAGAGGATATAAATATCCTACTTTTTGTGACGGTATTTCAGGTTATTGTTGGTCGATACGTCATCTTCATACAATTGGTATGGCCGACAGAAATGACCTTGATCATTTAAATGCCTTTGACGATTTTCTATGTAGCGAAATGTTAGGTGAAATAAAAAATGGGTCCTTTGATTACCTACATAGTTCATTAGGATATGTTTTAAACTTTATAGATCGAGATGATTTCAATAAATTTTCTAAAGTCTTTGAAGTATTAATTGATCAATTAAAAGCTCATAGGATTGTAGAAAATGATAATTCATTTAGATGGGACACAGTTTATGAAAGCAAGCCTGCTTGTGTTCTTGGACTTGCACATGGAATGTCAAGTATTATTTTTTTATTGAGCAAACTTTATTTAAAAGGTATAAAATGTGTTGAGGTTAAAGAACTCCTTCTACGAAGTATAGATTTTATTCAAAAACAGAGAATCTCTTATGAAAAGTTTGACGCTAAGTTCCCCCTTGTTGTGTGCAATAATAATGAAATGATACTAGGAAGAAGAATTGGCTGGTGCAACGGCGAATTAACGTTAGGTACGTCTATGTATTATGCTGCAGAAGCTCTCGGAGACAGAAAATTAAGTGATTCATACATTGAAAATATCCATGATCTCTGTAATATTACCGATGTCAAAAAAGAGCATTTAGACAATATTTCTATTTGTCATGGAATGACGGGCATATCTTTAATATATCAAGTTTTGCATCTTCAAAAACCCGTCGAACTTTTTAAATCCACTTCAGAAAGGTGGTTAAACGCTTCATTCAATTATTATTTTGCTAACGAAGAATCTTTTATCAATAAATCAGATGATAGTATTATTAGTAAAGAAAAGAGATTAAGTTTATTAGATGGCCTATCTGGTTTAGCATTTACAGAATTAACTAGTCGCACAGGATCTTATAAATGGACAAGTAGTTTATTATTATGTTAATTCATACTTACATGAAAGATAATAAAATACTTTTTCAAATTCACGATTGTTTTATTTATAGAGTACCTTTTCTTCCCTTTGAATTAAATAGTGAACAACTAGATGCCTTTAATTCTGATTTCGAAGTTTATTCAGATGAGTTATTTTTAGAAGCTCTACTATTAGCAAGTCCCACCACCTATAATGAATTTTTGAAGAGCAAGGAGAATCTGTTTAAGGAAGAACAAAAAAACCAAAAGTTAAAAACTACTTTATACAAATATAAAACAAGAATGCAGACCAGAACAATTCCTTTTGGGAAGTTTGCTGGATGTGGGATTGGACAATGGAGTAATCTAGAGAGTAGTATTAAATTAAACGGAAAGATACTTGAGATTTATGATATAGATAAACATCTTCTAGGGATTTTATTAGAAAAATTAAATAATGATCAATATATTTATAGTAATGTTAAGTACTTTCCAAATAATACAATTTATTTAGTAGGTAATCAACTACGGTATTATGAAAGTGCAACGGGAGAAAAATATAATTATTTTAGGTTAATCAGCACAGAACATAATCAATTTGTTACAGAAATTATTAGCCAAGGAGAAAGAGGCTTGAGCATGGATCAGTTGGCAAATTTTCTTATTTCAAAAGGGGTTGCGGCGAAAAGCGCATATTTATATGTAAATGACTTAATTTCTAGTCAAATCCTGATATCAGAATTAAAAATTTATGTTAGTGGTAGACCTGCATTGGAGACGATTGAAAAAATTCTTTTTCGTTTTCAAAGTATGCCAGAAGCCACAAGAAATAACATTAATTTATTTAAGGACATATTGTCAACAATTCATGGCAAAACATCTTTGAATGATAAGTACAAAAAAATGATTAGCAGTCTTGGTTTATTTGGCATTGATAGTAAAAATACTAATCTATTTCAAGTTGATTGTAGTTTAAAAAGTAATGTTTCTTATATAAATGATGGAATTAAGGACGAATTAAAAAAAGTAATTTATTTTCTATCAAATATTAATCAGGAAGAAAAAAATAAAAATTTAGAAAGATTTAAAGAACAATATTTTGAACGGTATGATTATCAGTTCACTCCATTGCTCAAAGTACTAGATCCTGAAATTGGAATCGGCTATGAGAAAAATCATGAAGGGCTAAATTCTTTGTTGGATGATTTGCACATTTTAAAAGAGGACTACATTTCTAGTGCATCGGAATTGACGAGTGTACAAAAAGTTATTTTAAATAAAATAGCCCAATGCAAAGATAATATAATCCATCTAAAGGACACTGACTTTGAGCTAAATGTTGATGGCCATTGTCATCTACCACCAACATTTTATATCAGTTTCTCAATAATCGATTCGGTGGAAAATAAAATCCAATTTAAATTTGCAGGTGGCTCTAGTGGAGCGAATATTATTGGTCGATTTACGCATAATCAAAATAATTATTTGGAATTAGCAAAGGAATTGACGAATTATGAGCTTGAGCAATTTAAAGATGTTATCGTTGCAGAAATCATTCATCTCCCAGACAATTTAACGGCAAATGTAATTTCAAGGGGAAGAATATTAAAATATGAAATTCCGTGTTTTACCAATTCTAACATTGACTCTGAATACCAAATTCAACTTGCAGATTTATATCTGAAAATTGTTAATGGCAGATTGGTTTTATTTAGTTTAAAGCATAAATGTGAGGTTGTGCCGAGATTAAGCAATATGCACAACTCAAGCTTGGACTTGCTTCCTATATATAAATTTTTGGTAGATTACGGTAAGAGTATTTTTAAAATGTCTTCTTTAAATTTAAATTTAGGGTCTTTGCATGAAATTTTAAACTACATACCTAGAATTGAATATTCAAATACCATTTTACAACCAGCATGTTGGAACTTTTCCAAAGAAAACTATATAAACATATTAGAAGCTGATATAAATTCTGTAGAAAGAGAAATGAAGCACTTTCAAGAAAAATGGAAAATACCTAATTTAATTTACCTCCGGGAAGTTGAAGATAAAGTTTTATATAATTTGAATTCGAAAATCTCCGTAGAATTATTTATTGCTCGAATTAAATTTAAAGAATCAATTAATGTAATTGAATATATAGAAAACTCAAAAACGGCTCTTGTAACTGACTCTTCCGGCAAAGGATATTTGAATGAAATAATCGCATTTGTTCTAAACCCTAACTTTAATTATCAAACTAGTTATTTTAAAAATTCTTGGTTAATTAAATCAAATGTTAAAAATAAGTTTATTTTAGGAGATCAGTGGATATATTTAAGAATTTTTTGCGGGGTAAATACTACGGAATTTATTCTGATAAATAGCATTTCTGTAATTATCAAAAATCTGCTAGAGTCATCGGTGATTAACAAATGGTTTTTTATAAGGTATAATAAACCCACTAACCATATACGTTTACGACTTATGTTAAGTGACACAAAACACTTATCTGAAGTTATAAATTCTTTGAATAGAGGAATAAAAGAATTATTGGAAGGTGAATTTGTAGAGAAGATTAGTTTTGATACTTACTTTAGAGAAATAGAAAGATATGGGAGAAGTATAGCGATAACAGAAAATTATTTTTGTATAGAAAGCACTTTTGCAATAGAAGTAGTAAAATTGATTATAAGCTCAGATGATGATGCTATCAGAACAATATATTCGTTTTGGGCGGTTGATGACTTGCTTACAATCTTTAATTATTCTAAAGATAAAAAGTTAGAATTGTACAGTAGGTTATATAAAAATTATAAGACAGAATTTAAAATAAAAAAACAACAAGAAAGGATATTTGATTTAAAATTTAGAGCATTACGAGATAGACTAAATTTAACTCACATATTATATGCAGCGTCGCCCGGAGAAAGTCTCTTGCTTATTTTAAAGAATAGAAGAAGTGAATTGTTCAAATTCTATGAATTTTATACTGACAAACTTTTGCCAGAGAATATAGAAGTATTAGTTTCGAGTTACATTCATATGCTTTTGAATAGAATATATTTAAGCAAACAACGACAAAGTGAAATGATAATATTGTACTTTCTTATGAAGCATACTAAATCAGATATGAGTAGGAAATAATACGAAATATTTATGATGAATAATTTAAGTAAATTAATTGATCCAATATCCAAAGAAGAATTTATTGAAAAATATTGGCAAAAAGAAATGTTGTTAATAAAAAGGAATAATCCACATTATTGGGATTTATTGCTACACATCTCTCAAGTTGATGAGATATTAACCACAACAAGTATTTCTCCTCCTGATGTCTTGCTTGTAAATGCAGAACATCAACTTCATATTGATAAATATACGAGAAATGGACAAGAAATTGATGCCCTTAAACTCTTTCAATTCTTCAGCTCAGGAAATACAATAATTCTAAATCAACTTCATAAAAAGATTCATTCTTTAGGTGTTTTTTGTGAGTCAATGGAATATGAGTTTGGCTTGCCCTTTCAGACAAATATTTATTTAACTCCTCCTCACGCACAGGGATTTACTTCTCACTTTGATACACATGACGTTTTTATATTGCAAATAACAGGCTCGAAAACATGGAGAATATATAATCGACCAATCGTTAATCCATTATTAACTCAATCATATGATTCTAATACCCATAAAATTTCTAGTGAATTTTCTGAGTTTGTATTGAATCAAGGAGATACTTTATATATACCTAGTGGTCTTATTCATGAAGCATTTTCAAATGACACACTTTCTATGCATATTACATTAGGAGGTCTTTACACTAGGTTAGCAGACTTTGTTAACGAGGTTATAAAAACTATAAGTGAAAATGTGGAAGATTTACGAGCATCATTACCATTTTTTGTTGGAAGGGATAAGGATGACATTGAATTATTAACAAAAAAAATAAAAAAAATATTTGAAATGGCCAATTTGCAGGATTATATAATTGAAACCAAGGACAGAATGGTTCGAAAGAGTATGTTACATACACGTCCAATTGTAAAAAATCAACTTTTTCAAATAACTAATAATACTAATCTTCCACTAGATAGATTAATTTCAATCCGACCCAATTTAAAATTCACAATAAAAGAAGACAAAGATAAAATTACTTTAAATTGTTTTAATGAAACAATTGTTTTTCCAATTAAATTCAGTAGCATTATACATTTCATTATTCTAGAAGAGAAGTTTTATTTTGCGCAAATTAAAAGTGAATTGGATGAAAATTTAAAGATTGAAATTATACAGCAGTTAATTCGCATTGGATTTATTACCTTCATCTTAGATTGAAAAAACATAAGAAGGTTTATGAGATTTAATTCTAATTTATTGCTGAAATAGTGAAATTAAAGCAAAGTTACCAAGCTTATATTGTACTTATGTAGAGCAAATAAAATAATTTAAAATATTTAAAAATAGTTGAAATGAAAAGAATAATCTCCTATGGACTTACAGGAATATGTATTGGAATACTCTGTGGACTCTCTAGTGGTGAAATAGCTTCACAGCTAATTACATCAATTTTCGGTTTAATTATTGGCACCATTGAAGTCTATAAAGCGATTCTTACAGTTAAAAATAAACAAGTAGATTCAATTAATAAGACTTTAGAATCTTCCTTAGTGCCATTAATAATAGGAGTGACGATTGGAGTATTTATTGGCATCGAATTAAAATTCTGGGAGTACCAAAGACATAGAGATGATTTAAATTGTAAACATACTAATGAAGTTTGTGATTCGACGAGTAAAATGCCAAAGCAATATCCGAATGTTTTTCAATCAGGAAATAAATTTGAGTGTTCACTTGATGAAATAGATACTGGAGATATTGCTGGAATACTAGAATGTTTTCTTTCTTCTGAAAATCCGTTCATGAAATCAATTGCATCGAAACAAGACACACTTGCTTTGCAATCCTTTATAATTGGCTATAAAACAAAAAAATGAATATTGGCATATCAGCGCTTTGTAGCTTATTGGTCTTACTTTCTCAAATATCTACTGCCCAATTACCAAAAGATATTCTGAAGAATCAAGAGGCTTATTATTGCACTAGAAATGGCGAAGAGTTCAATGCATTTTATCTAAAAGGTGTTGGAATAATTACTGCACTTCATTGTGTGTATAGCAATTTGAATTCAGGTACAAATAAGGTTGAAATTTTCATTCCTTCTTCAGATAAGAAGAGAATACCAATCCCTTTTTTACTCCCAATAATTAAAGTATTCCCTCAATATGATATTGCAGTCATTGATCCAAAAGATATCGAGTTGCAAATTCAAAGCTTAGAATGCAATGCTGTTAATAGAGATTATCTCGATTTAAGTAATTATGATGGATACTGTTTTTGGAAAAATAAACGTATTTCAAGGAAAACTGAATTGCGTAAATTTGCAGTTAATTATTTTGATTGTTTTAGTGAGTGCAGTGCAAAGGAAGACCAACTATTAGTTTCTAACTGGTATGAAAAAAGAAAGTCGGGATTTGAGAATTCGCCGATTCTTAAATACGATTTTAATTCATTTAATGGATTATCAGGTTCACCAATTATGATACAATTGAAGGGTGAAAAAGGGAGAGTTTGTGTAGGGATGCATTTGGGTGAAGCAGTTACAAAAGATGAAAACAAGAAGTATAGATTTGCAATTGCTTTTACTAAAGAAGTTTTGCACGTCATCAAAAGTACTTTTGACTCAATTAACTATGATGAAGTCGACCGTATTTGGAAATATGATAGAAAGATTACTCAAGAAATGGGAACCGGAACTGTAATTTTTCAAAATGATCCTATGCATAATATTGAAGAACTGACGGATTTTTCTGCAATCGGAATAATTGACCAATTATTATTTGATATTAATTTATTTTTTTATAATCCGGAATTGATTATGAAGAAATATGATAAGTATTTAGATTATTTATTTTGGCCTAATAATGTAGAGGATATGAATAGAAGGGATGAATTTTTACAAGCTAGGAATGCAATTAAAAAAATGTGTCCCTGCAATTGGTCATTTATAAAATTGTATTGTTTAGAAAACATACTTAAAAGGAAATTCAATTCAGGAGATTTTCACAATCAGTATTTATCGACTTTAGAAGAATGTAAAGTGTGCCTTAATGAAGGTCTTCCTAAAAAATATGGAACTGATCCACATAATAAAAACACAAATTCAGTCAATCCAGATTGTATAAATCAGTTAACAGAAACAAATATCAGTGTTCTTTTGTCTCATATCGCTGATAGGGAAAATTGTGAAAATCTTATATTTAAAGTTCGGCAGAATATTACTTCACCTAAAGCAATGGAAAGAATGGTAGATGTTCTGGTAAATGGCGCAAATAAATTCAAGGCTAATGAATGTCAGCAAGCAGTAATTAAACTAAAGGACTCGATTAAAACTGCTCTTTGCCAAATATATTGTGATTCGTTAGAAATCATTTATTTGAGTGACAGCAGTGGCATATTTAAAGCACTACAATATTTAAATTTAGTTAAAAAATACTGCGGCGATCAAATTTATAATGATCTGAGAGTAAGATATAAGTTATCAGCTTCAAACGAGAGCTCAATTTCTTTAAATACATTTGAAACAATCAGAAAGGTATATGAAGAGTGTCGGACGGATTTTGAGCAGAACTTAATGTCATTTACAAGGATACCTGAATATTACATCCAAAGCAGTTTCGATACAGACAATAAATTATTAAATATAGAAATTACATATGGTGAAAGCGCTGATACAACATTTACTTTTGGTAATTCTTATTGGAATTTCAGGCCTGGTAAATATAATTATGATGTCGGCAATATAATGAATAAAAAAATTGTTGAATTCATTGTGGCATTTTCAGACTCTTTGAAAAAGAACAAGATTTTATTAAATGATAGCGGATTTATTCTTGATTTTATAGGAATGGCTGATGGAATTCCATTTAAAAGTCCTTTTGTTTTTAGTTTTGAAGATCTTTACCCTTTGAAGACGACAAGAAATTATGAAGAAATTGAAGCTAGTCTAAAAGATAAAAATGATAATTACAATCTAGCATTCGCCAGAGCAGCATACTTTGCAAGGTACATTTGTAATGAACTTAAATATGAAAAAATTAAATTCTCCGAAGTTGAAATACATCCTATTATTACAAAAAAAATTAGTGAGTTTGGATATTATAGAAAGGTAATAATTAAAATAGAAGCGAAGTTGAAGTAAAATCAGGCCTCAGGATTCAATGCGTTGTAATTTCTAGCACCTTTAAAAGTAATTTATTAATTATGGATGAATTTTAGTTACTTTCTATAAGACCTTCAAAAGAATGTGATAAGCATATTTTGAAAGCTAATGCGAACAAAATTATATTTTTTTAAGCTTCCTGAAAGGCGATATTTTTTGCTTGGTAATTGTTATTACAAATATCCACATTTACTCAAGGTACTAGCTTGACTTCTCATTTTTGCCTACAACATTGTTATCGAACATCGGTTCTTTAATTCTGATGTTTTCGAACCCATAAGGTTTAATGAGTTTATAAACTCCTATGATTGCCAGGACAACAACTGCTGTACCAATGACAATTTGGATTTTACTAAATTGTCTTGGTTTGAACGGTACCGGAATTTGAGATATCGGGGTTCCGTATAGTTTTAAAATATCTGAATAGTTTATCATTTTATATGGTTTTTTTGTGAATTAAAATTACATCTGGTTTTACTAAGAAAGATTGATACTCACCGTATTCAACACACTGAATGTTTAAGTGAGCATTAAACGGATATCTATAGGTATAAGCAAGGAAATGGAACCCGGCCTCTTGAAATTCTTGAATCTGATAAAGTGTTCCTTCTGGTTCAAGCATTAGAGAATCCAGGATTTTTTTGTTTGACTCTAAATGATCTTCGGTTGCATCCTTGTTATATTCTTCTTGCATCAGCTGTATGTGCTGCTTTTTTACTACTCTATGAGTTGCATTATAAAAGTCTTGATAACATTTATTGGAACAATAATCTCTACCCTTGTTTTTTACCATATGTGGCCTACTGCAAGCGGGACAAATTCTATAATAAGGTGAATTTGCATCCAGTTTTAAATTGTTACTATCCTTATTGCTTTTTTTATCTTCCATTCTCTGAACTAATTAGTTATTTCCCTTTATTCGATAGTGTTTATGATAAATACTCCGAAGACAATTATTTTTTTGTATTAGTTTTTCTTGATATTACCTGAAGGCCATCATTATGCTTTCTAAACTTTGTTGTGCTTTTGAATAGAGAATCAATTTCAGATCTCAAAAAGTAGACCCGTGAACCAATATAATGTCGGTTTAATTTTCCAGTTCGGCTCCATTTGTTTATTGCAGTCAAAGTCACTTGAAACATTCTAGCTACGTCAGCTCTTGTTAAATATGTTTCGTGAGAGGAATTACTTAAAATGTTGGTATGCTTAGAAAGAGCTTCGCTGATCGCCATATCGATAATCTCCTTTAATTCAACTTTTGTAAGTTGAATGAAGATCATCTCGGGAACCGGATATCTTTTTGTGAAATTATGTAAATCAGAATTAGCTCGCATTTCAAAGCAAAGCAAGAGTTTATCTGATTTAATTTAATTTCTACTTTTCAATAATCGGAAAAGTTAAGTTAGTTTTTCAGTTTTTCCAGAGCGGAATCAAGCCAATTTTCAACTCTTTCTCTGTTTTTTTGGTTCTTTTCGGCATATTTGGATATAACTTCGTGTATCCTATCTTTCAATATAATCGGACTCAATCTTCCTTTAGAAAAATCGGAAAAATAATTCTGAGCTGCTTTTAAATAGCCTTTACCACTCTGGTCGATTTCTATTTTGCCTTCATGATAAAGTCTATGTATAAGAAAAGCTAAGGTATTTGGTTCCTTCTTCCATTTGCAAGCAACTTTATCAGTAAAAACATTTCTAAAAGTAACTGATGTCACTGTATATCCATCGTCAGATACCAATTCGGATAATTTCTTGAGTTCTGATGGTTCGCCAATCCATTTCAAAGTTTTTATTTCATTCTTCTGTGTAATACCATTTTTTACACTGCGAACCCAATTCAAAATCATTTCTAAACGCTTTTCTGTCTTTGTAAGAGACCTATTTTTCACTTGCGTGAAAACAAAAAATTCTACTAGTCCAATAAAATTATCTTTAGGTGCATAGTGATTTCCTTCGAAGAAGTTTCTTTGATAATCAAGAAAGAGAGGAATTCTTGCCATATCCATAAAACATATTTGATATGCTAAGAAAGGTGAGTACATGTTTGAATTGGGACTTATAACAATGATAGGTGAAGAGGTATCTACCGTTTCTGAAGTACAGTATTCCTCGAGATCAGCAGCAAAAGAGAGATAATAATCTTTTGCTTGTATTCCAACTTCATTCCATAGTGAGTCAATCTCAAGAGCATTGTTAACCTTGTTAGTTAGTGCGGTTAATTCAATGTCATAAACATGGAATTGGTTTTTCTTAAGGTTAGGATTCATTGTTCTAGGGAAAATTAGTGAGGTACAAAGGTCTATGATTATTATAAAATAGCAAGAAGAGAAAAACTCAAACAATACGAATAAAACTCCTTTGAACATTAAAGTTTTTGTTGAAAGGGTCGAAGGCTTTTAATGCCTTTTACCTTCCCCTGTACCTTCCTCTACCAACAAAAACACCCCGTAAATCATTGACTTACAGGGCGTTGAATTCGCAAAATGTTGTCCTACCAGGATTCGAACCTAGAAAGGCAGAATCAAAATCTGCAGTGTTACCATTACACCATAGGACAGTTTTGGGACGGCAAAAGTAAGGAATTGATTCAGTTTTGCAAACTTTTATGTCAGAAATAACTCCTTGAGTCAGATGAATATGCAATTTTTATCGTCAGTCCTAACCTTCCATTTTTTTTTAAATGCCCGACAACAATAAGCATTCAAATCTTATTGTTATCTTTCCTTAATGATCAGACATCTACTCGTTTTCATTACTTTTTTCCTTCCCGCTTTCCAAAGTTCTGCATCTTATTCAGGCACATATACAGTCGGGAATTCGGGATATTTTACTTTAATCCAACAAGCATTCGATAGTCTGAATGCTTATGGAATTTCAAGTCCTGTACAACTTGAAATTGAGAGTGGAAATTATACTGGACATTTTATTATTGGACCCGTTTTAGGAAATGATCTTAATAACACTATTACGATCCGGTCTGCAGGTCAAAATTTAAATCTGGTTATTATTAATGGCTCACCACAATCCGGAGAAATTTTTAAGGTTCAAAATGCATTCGTAGTTTTTGAAGATCTCTCTATTTTCAATAATGGAATTACTACGAATGATGCTGGAGTAACTAATAAATCAGGTCATATAGTCATAAGACGTTGCGACATAGGATCGACTGCAAGTAATCCTCCTCTTGTAAAATCTGCCCACAACACCAACTATAATTATCTTGAATTAGATCATTGCAATCTTATCGGAGGCACAGGCGTTTTTGAAGGTAAACCCGGTGATTCACTTTATATTTCAGATTGTGAAATTGGCGGACAGAGTTCATATTTTTTTTATGCAAATAGCCTGAATGTTCTTAGTGTTAAAAATAGTATTATCACTTCTTCTCCAGGCTCAGGTTCTCACTATATTTTCGATCCGATAAGTGTCGTTTTTGAAAATAACACATTAAACACTTCTTTTCATATGCGCGATGCAAGAGATGTTTTATTCCGGAATAATAACATCAAGGCAAACCGCTGGTTTTCTTTTGAAGCTGACAATGTTCAGATCCTTGAAAACTTTGGCGACGGAGAGATCAGAAGTTCTACAGCACAATATGTTGAAATCAATCGAAATACTTTCACCGGCGATTGCTATATCGAATCAATAGTTCTCAATTCAGATGGCAATACCGGAACAAGGCATGTTTACAGAAATGAATCCGGCACAATAAAAAATAATACAATTCCAATTCTCAGTACGACAGGCACAAATAACACTTCTATTGTAGAAAATAATATAGTATCAAACACTTTGAATCTTTCAACACATTCTGATACCCTTATTATTCGGCGAAACCAGATACAACGGCTAAGCGGTTATCCGAGATATGGAATCTTTGAAGAGAACAAAATTGATTACGCATATTTTTTTCCGTTTTTCTGTCGTATGGAAAGAAATGAATTCAATACATTAAGTATACAGATAGGCAGAGAGATCCAGCTTTATAATAACTGGATCCGTGATGTTTTTGCCGTTGGGTTTACAAGTGCAGTCATACTACATAATAACTCAACGGCAAATGTGACCCTGGTTGGTAATTTCTGCAAATTTTATAATAATAATTTACCGGGTCCGATTCTTGGAAATGTTGATACACTGATATCAGATTACAATAATTATTACCCGAATGCAGTAAGCACTGAACTCCATTCAATAAGTATAGATCCGATGTATACCTCACTCACCGATCTGCACAGCAACAATCAGCTTTTAAGTTCAGCGGGCTATCCTTACAGCACTGTTCATTTTGATAAGGATAATTACCTGCGACCCAATCCTCCGTCCATCGGCGCACATGAAACTTCAGCAATAATTCTGAATGATCAGCAGGATATTCCGGGAGAAGAGAATTTATTCCCATCAATTTCTGATGGCAAGTTCAAACTGATTTCAAAGAACAGAAAAGTATGGACCATTACGTCATCAACAGACGCAGAAATTATTTCGGGTAAAATAGACAGCGACGAAAAACAATTTGATCTGAATTTAACTCCGGGAATCTATTTTATGAATCTCGACGGAGTACGCACTTTCAAATTTATTATTCAAAAGTATTAAACTTCCTAAAAACAATTCATTACAGGAGTACCTTTAAACAATCCAGACATTCCAAAATCCATTAAATCCTGCTCTCTTCCACCTTAAACAGATACAACCCTATAATTCTTAAGTCCAATTTACATTTTGATCGATTTCACTTTTAATAAGCGATCACTTTTTCATTGACACCTTCTATTTCTCGCTTCAATTATTTTTTTCACCCATTCAGCTAGTTTTAATTTCACGTTTTACAGAATTAATGCTGTTTTGAATCATAATTCAGAATCCGGAATTATAATAATTAAAATGAATCCTGTTTTGTAAACCCGCAAATCATTCATTCAATTTAATTATTAAAAAATCAACACAATGAAAAAAACACTAGTACTATCAATCATTCTTCTTTCTGCAATTGTAGCAAGAGCCCAATCTGTCTGGACAGTTTGCAATTCACCGGTCACTGAAAAACTTCAAAGTGTCTTCATGCCCGAAGCAAACAAAGTACTAATTGGAGGCAAGTCCGGGACACTTTTAATGAGCACAGATTACGGCACAACTTTTACAACAATACCTCTGGGAATAACTGATGACATCAACGCAATTTATTTCTTCAATTCTCAAAATGGAATCATGCTTCTCGGCGATCATTTTATGAAAACAACCAATGGCGGCAGTAACTGGACTCACATTTCAGAAGTCCCCGGCAAAGCAAAAGGATTTAGTTTTATCAGTCAGGATACCGGTTATGTTGCATGCGATTTTGGATTAGCCTTCAGCACAACAAATGGAGGAACCAGCTGGAACGCTTTAACAACAGGAGTTACAGAAAGACTGGAAACTGCTTTTTTCAAAAACTATTCTGAAGGATTTTTCGGAGGAAGAAATGAAACCAGCCTAAGAACAACTGATCATGGATCAAGTTTTACAACAAATGTGATCCCTGCAAATGGCGATGTTAAAGACATCCAGTTTATAAATTCCACCAATGGATATACCTGTGGCGACAACGGCGAAGTATTATTCACTTCCGATGGCGGATCTTCCTGGAATGCGCTTTCAACTCCACGAAACAATGTTGATATGGATGCATTGCACTTTACAGATCAATTGAATGGCTGGTGCTCCGGTGAAGCCGGTACAATGTTTCACACAATGAATGGCGGAACCAATTGGGTTCTTGATGTTTCAAATACAACCAGAGAGATCAACAATGTACATCTGTTTGATGATCTGCATGGCTTTGCTGTTTGCGATAGCGGAACGATCATCCGGTTTGGAAATGGTTCCGTTTCAGTCGGAAGTATTGCAACAAACAATTCAGTAAACCTGAATGTCTTTCCAAATCCTGCTGAAAACAGTTTCATAATTTCAGGAAGTAACATCGGAACAGATTCAAAACTTTCAATTCTGGATGTGACCGGAAAACTGGTATTCTCTTGTCAGATGTCTTCACCGGCTATAAATTTAAATGCAGAAACAATTTCACTTACACCCGGAATTTACATGTGTAAGCTGGAATCAGCAAAATCTTCGTCGACTGTCAGACTGATCATCAAATAATCGAATCGCACAAAAGATTGTGCTCAGATTAAGAAATGGATAGTGGCTTTGATCAAATACGAAAGCAATGTACTTTCAGTTGATTAAAGCTGTTATCCATTTTATTATTCAAACTTGTCATCTGAATCCCTTTTTTAAAGTAACTTAGATAAAACTAAACTGAAGTATGGACAAAATCATGCCTGCAAAAAGCAACGACCCCTTACACGGTATCACACTCGAAACTATCGTCAAAAAACTTGTAGAGCATTATGGCTGGGAAGAACTTGGGAATATTATTCCGATAAATTGTTTTCGAAGCAACCCAAGCGTTAAATCAAGCCTTACGTTTCTACGAAAAACACCTTGGGCGAGAACGAAGGTCGAAGTACTTTATATAGAACTAATAACGAATAACGAATAACGGGTGGTATAGAAAGGGCTTGCTTATCGAAAGGGGAATTGACCAGTTTAGTGAAAAACGAAAAGTGAAAAGCGGGTACTTTGCAAAGTCATCTGTCATTGCAAAGTACCCGCTTTTCACTTTTCACTATTAGTTATTAGTTATTAGTTACTGTAAGACAATCCGTTCCGTCTTCAACAAACTTCCATCCGTGATCAACTTGTAAAAATAAATACCCGGAGAAAATCTGTTGATGTCCATAACCATTTCCTGAGCTTTGCTGAAAGAAGAAGTGGCTACCATTTTACCGGTAATATCATATAACTGAACGGTAATAGAATTGAATTGTTTACTTAGATCGAAGTGGATAATTTCTGTAGCAGGATTCGGATAAACATTTGCTGATGAATTTTCAACCTCGTTTACAGCAGTTGTCGTACTTGGTGCGATATAATTAGAAAGACTCAGGTAATAGACATTATTTCCATTTCCGTTATCTTCATCACCAATGTAGATCTCATTATCACTCGTAAACGCTACAGCTTCTTTTTGAGTCCAGCTACCGCTGATATTAACTTGTGTGTGATCACCACCAAAAAAATCTGATCCGCTGAAGTTTTTGAAAATGTGTATGTGTGAATTCGACATTAATATCATAGCATCCCCACTCGGGCTAATGTCAGCAGCTGTAGTTCGGTCGTTCGTGTAAAAGCTGTCAACTAAATGGGCAACCTTCGTTCCTGCATTCTCAGAAAGTGAATACATCTTTGTATATCCGATCGCAGCTCCGTCAGCTTTTGTAAACAGATACAATCGCCCGTTGAAATGCAAAAATGCTTCAACATCAAAATTCATCCACGCAGATGGAAAATCAGTCTGGTCGGAAAATGTAAATTCAATGATCTCCGGCGAAACAGTTGTTGTTGAAGAATTCGGATAAGGGATCTTATAGATCCGAAGATTTGTTCTGTCGCAATTATTGTTTCCAAAATCACCGATAAACAAATGGTCTCTGTTCGCATCATGCGTCAGATCTTCCCAGTCGTAGTTAGTTGCTCCTGTGATCGTCAGTGTTTGCTGTAACCCCCCTGTCATTCCAACTTTGTAAAGCCTGTTATCACCAAAACCATCGTTATGTGTCCAAAAGGAAGCGTTACCATTGAAGTCCAACCCTGAACATTCACAGACAGATGAAGGTAGCGACCCTTTAACAGTCGCCGTTATTGCTTGTGAGGTGTTGATATTCAAGCACAAAGCAAACCCAATAAGAATCCTGAAAGGATTTTTTAAAAGCATGTTTCCCATTATTAATAGTGATTGTAGTGATTCTTCCGATTCCCCTCAGAAGTTACTGCAATGTAAAGCGCCGCAAAGATAAAAATATTGTAATACGATGACTTCCTTACAATTATGAGATTTTGAACAGTTTTTAAACATTTCAGGCACTCAATGGAATCGAATGTTCGATTACGTTAAAAAAACCTAATTTTCTATTTTGGAGGCAATATGAAGCTAGTCTTATTTCATTATTTTTCTACCTTCGCAAGCACTAAAATTTCTTTGAATCTATGAATTACCAGCGCATTAATAATGTAGTAGGTTGGATTGCTTTCCTGATCGCCTCTTTCACTTTTATTTCAACCATCGAACCGACAGGAAGTTTCTGGGATTGTGGTGAGTTCATAGCCACTGCACATAAACTGGAAGTTGGTCACCCGCCGGGAGCTCCTTTCTTTTTAATGCTTGCGAGAGTGTTTATTCTATTCGCAGGAGATGACATTTCAAAGATTCCAATTATGGTGAACATACTTTCAGCATTGATGAGTGCGTTCACAATATTGTTTTTATTCTGGACGATCACAGCGCTTGCAAAGAAACTTGTTTTGAAAAATGCTGCTGAACTCACCAATGATAAAATAATTGCCATCATGGGAGCAGGATTGGTAGGTGCCTTAGCATATACCTTCAGTGATTCTTTCTGGTTTTCTGCGGTTGAAGGCGAGGTTTATGCAAGTTCATCATTCTTTACTGCCATCGTTGTATGGGCAATGTTCAAATGGGAAAATGCATCTGAAGAACCACACAACCTGCGTTGGCTGATCCTTATTGCTTACCTCATGGGATTAAGTATCGGAGTCCATTTATTGAACTTACTTACGATCCCGGCACTTGCATTTGTATACTACTTCAAACGTTATACAATTTCAACAAAAGGAATCATCTATACTGCTTTGGTAGGTACTGCCATTCTAGGATTTATTCAGTATGGGATCATTCTTGAAATGATCTCCCTTGCCGGATCAATTGATTATTTATTTGTGAATGGATTAGGAATGCCTTTTGGGACAGGTATTATATTATACAGCATTACCATCATTGCATTCTTGTTCTGGGCTTATCGTTATACCCGCAGAAAAGATATGCCGGTATGGAATACTGCCGTACTTTGTGTTTCATTCATTCTAATTGGTTACTCAACATTTGCTCAGATCGTCATCCGTTCAAATGCAAACCCACCGTTAGATGAAAACAATCCTGAAAACGTTTTCAACTTCATTTCATACCTGAAACGTGAGCAATACGGAGAGCGTCCGCTTTTCATGGGTCAGTACTATAATGCAAAAGTGGTCGATCAGAAAGAAGGTGACATGAACTATGCTAAGGTTGATGATGCTGACAAATATGTTGAAGCGGGTCGTAAGATCACTCCGGTATATGAAGCTGACAAGATCACTCCATTCCCAAGGATGTGGAGTAATCAGCCGAATCACATCAATGAATATAAAAAATGGGCCGATATAAAAGGTGACCGCACACCAACCTTCGGGGAAAATCTGAAGTTCTTCTTTGTATATCAGCTTGGAGAAATGTACTGGCGTTATTTCATGTGGAATTTCGTCGGACGTCAAAATGATCTTCAGGGTCCGGGAGGCATTACAAAAGGTAATTGGATAAGTGGAATAAAAGCCATTGATGAATTTCGTTTAGGTCCTCAGGACAAAATACCTGAAGGCATGAAAAACAATAAGGCAAGAAATACAATGTTCTTCCTTCCATTCATTCTGGGAATAATTGGAATGATCTATCATTATTCCCGCGACAACAAAGACGCCTGGGTAGTAATGCTATTATTCTTCTTCACCGGAATTGCCATTGTGATCTACCTGAATGGTACTCCGCAACAACCGCGTGAACGTGATTATGCATATGCCGGATCATTCTATGCGTTTGCTATGTGGATCGGAATTGGAGTACTTTCAATTTATGAATTCTTAAAGAAGAAAATAAACGGAAGTACAGCTGCAGGTATTGCAACTGTTATCTGCCTTGTTGCTGTTCCTTTTGTTATGGCAAAAGCGGAATGGAATGATCATGATCGTTCGAACCGTTATACTTCACGTGATTTCGCTACCGATTATCTGAACTCATGCGAAAAAAATGCCATCATCTTTACAAATGGTGATAATGACACCTTCCCTCTTTGGTACGCTCAGGAAGTTGAAGGAGTTCGAACAGATGTTCGTGTTGTTAATTTAAGTCTCCTGAATACTGACTGGTACATTGATCAGTTGAAACGTAAATATTATGATTCGGAACCGATTGATATTTCCTGGACATCTGATAAATACAATCTGGGAAAACGCGATTACCTTCCGTATTACGACAGAGGTGTAAAAGGATCAGTTGAACTTCAGGAGTTAGTAGACTTCATGGGAAGTGATAAAGCAGAAGCAAAAGCAAGAACTAATGCAGGTGAAGAGATCAATTATTTTCCAACAAAGAATATTCGTCTGACTGTTGATTCAGCAGAGGTTATGGCCAATGGAGTTGTAGCACCTGAAAACGCAGGCAAGATCGTTAAGGCTATGGAATGGTCTATTGGCGGAAATTATCTGATGAAAAATGATCTGATGATCCTGAATATCCTTGCAAACAACCACTGGAAACGTCCGATCTATTTTGCTACAACTGTTGGTTCTGATAATTACCTGAATCTTGAACCTTACTTCCAGTTAGAAGGACTTGCTTATCGTGTAGTTCCAATCAGAACTGAAGTAGCACAGGCTGAAATTGTACCGGGTCGTGTGGAGACAGGAAAAATGTATAATAACGTCATGAACAAATTCAAATTCGGAAACATGAATGACGAAAGAGTTTATCTGGACGAGAACAATTTAAGAATGACAACCAATTTCCGTATCAACTTCTCCAGATTAGCTGAAGAATTAATGCTTGAGGGAAAACGTGATTCTGCTATCAAAGTACTTGATAAATGTCTGGAAGTAATGCCTGACAAAACAGTTCCATATAACTATTTCATGGCTAAAGTTGCTGAATTGTATTACAGAGCCGCCGGAGTAATGAATAAGCCTAATGCAGCTGTCACTCTAAACGATGTTGAAATGCCTAATAAGAATGAATTGGTTGCAAAAGGAAATGCGATCACCGAGCGATTGCTTGCAATCTATGGCGACAACATGGAGTATTATGCAAGTCTGAAAGGAACGAAATACTTCAAACTTGTAGATGCTGAAATGAATCAGGCTTTGTATATCTTACAAGCGATGTCACAAACAATGAAACAAACTGACCAGAAAGCATTAGCAGAAAAGGCAGAGAAAGCATTTGTTGATGCAGTCTCTAAAGCCGGAATGTAATTTTATATAATAAAAAAAAGCCGGTCTTTCGAAAGAGAGACCGGCTTTTTTTTGCCCGCATTTTATCTCCCGCTTTATTGCCGTCAACTTTTGCTGACGGAAGAAAAGGCAAAGATCCAGTCCAGTGGCTTTAGCCACATTTTTATATAATACAAAACAAATTAAATTCATTTGGCTAAAGCCATGAAACTGTATTCTATTTTAGTCCGTCAGCTAAAGCTGACGGCAATAAAGTTGATGCCAATAAATTGCCGTCGTTTTTTGAAAACTATTTTGAATAGAGATAATTTGTTTAATTGAAAGTAATACAGATCGGCGGCTTACCTTCGATCTCATCTGCGAAATTTGCGGGAGACTCATAATGATTATCCTAAAAATTGTACCTTGCTAATTCATTTTTCACTATTCAATATTACGTGTCAACGCTCCTGGCTTCGCTTACAAAAAACCTGATCTGGTCTGTCAAAACAGACAAGAAGGAAGTGTTTCTGACATTTGATGACGGACCGATTCCGGTTGTAACGCCATGGGTTGTTGAAACTCTGGAAAAGTATAATGCAAAAGCAACATTTTTTTGTGTGGGTGATAATGTGAAAAAAAATCAGGACGTATATAAATTGATTTTGGATAAAGGTCATAAGATCGGCAATCACACGATGAATCATTTGAATGGCTGGACTAATTTCAATAAAACATATTTTGAGAATATTGAAAAATGCGACAATCTGATTCACTCAAATCTCTTTCGTCCGCCTTACGGAAAAATAAAACCAACGCAGATCAATTATCTTAAAAAAAAGTACAAGATCATTATGTGGGATGTTTTGACCAAAGATTACGATGAAAGTCTTGCCGGTGAAGATTGTTTTGAAAAGGTCCATAAAAATTGCAAACCAGGTTCAATTGTTGTATTTCACGATAGTCTGAAAGCTGAAAAAAGATTACGTATTGCTCTTCCCAAAACCCTCGACTATCTTTCGAAAGAAGGATATACTTTTTCTTCACTCCAATGAAAAAAAGAATCCTGATCATACTTTTACTTCCATTGTTATTGCTCTTTTCATTAACAGTGGCTGCCCAGGACAACCGGGGTACAATTGGTGTTGGGATCTCTGGTGGGGCTATGAATTATGAAGGCGACCTTGATGACAATTTCACACTCGTCTTTACAAGACCTGCATTTGGCTTACATGCAATCTTTGTTGTATTTCCGAGAATACATTTTCGTGTTGCAGTTTTGCATGGAAGTATTGCAGCCAGTGATGCACAAGCTAACTTTACAAATAATGGAGAAAGGAATTTAAGTTTCTACAGTGACATCAATGAGGCAGGGTTTCATATTCTGTATTCTCTGCAAACAAGAAAAAGAGGTTTTACAAAAAGAAACTTTGCTGTTCCATACATTTTCGCAGGGATAAATTATTTTCAGTTTGCTCCGAAACGAAAGCTAAATGGAACTGAATATGATCTGCAGTCGATCGGAACCGAAGGACAACATTTAACAGGACCCTATCCGGAGCCTTATAAGCTGCAGCAATTCTCTATTCCAATGGGAATCGGTTTCAAAATAAAAATCGACAAAAATTTTGATGCCGGAGCAGAAACAGGATTCCGGAAAACGTTTACTGATTATCTGGATGATGTAAGTGGCAACTACCCGGATAAAACTGCGCTCTATTCCGCCCAAGGTCCGGTTGCTTTGTACCTGAGCGATTCATCTGTAGAACCCAATGCTTCTTTTGCACCGAGAGGTAATCCAAATAACAGTGATTGGTACGTATATACTAACATTCATCTGACCTTCTATCTGACAACCTCTTTATTCAAACCATACAAATTAAAAAGTCAGTTCCGTGGGAATACTTGTAAAGGTCTGATGCCGGGGAAATAAAAAAAATTAATCATCAATATTCTTCAAGGCATTAGCCAAATTCTTCATTTCAGATTTTTGACTTTGGTCTTCAACCAAAAGCCTACACCCTTACCCTATCTTCTCCTCCAGCCACAGCCGATAATTTAAAATATCAGCATCAGCAGCTTCTTTGTTGGAAGGTGTCAGGATCAGATTTTTTATCTTGGTCATCAATGCTTTTTCTTTTCTCAGAGAATCTGTTTTGATCAGGTTTGAAATCGCTTCAATCATCAAAACTTCTCTTTCATTCGATTTACGGGTAAAGAAATCATTGTACTCTTTTTTTATAAGTCTGATTTTATTTTCAAGTACATCGAAATCCTTTAACTCATAACGGATCATTAATTCGGCAATTGCAATTTTGAATTGCAAGGATTGATCGGCAGTTGTATAACCTTTCAGAATGAAAAGCTTGTTCAGACTCCGGATTGACTGATGATAATCTTTAGTATCAAAATATGAAACAGATAAATTCAGATAGATAAACATTTCATAGAACGGAACAGAAACGATCTTCTCATTCGTCCGCATTTCATTCAGAATTTCAATAGCTCTGCCCCGGTCGGACTTACTATAATTGATCACTAATGAATTGTAATAGAAGAACAAGTACTTATCATAGAGCGAACGGTTGAATTCTTCTATTGCTTCACGTAACTTGTTAGCATACACCAGTGATTCCTTCACTTTATTATTCTTGAACAAAGCATTGATGATATAAACAAGCATCTGAAGTTTTACATCGTGATTCGCTTTATTGAACAGTTTGTCGGAAGAAAAATCACCGAAAGTCTTAAGCAGATATTCCTCGAGAGAAAAATAATCCCTTTTCTGCAATAAGATCTGACTTACGGAGTGATAGATCTTAAATCTCAACATCGGACTTTTCTGCAATTCAACATCAGATGAATATTGCTTAACCGTTTGTTCAAGAAGCTCGAGAACAGGATTTTCATCTGAAGAAAAATTCTGGGTGACTTTCATTTTATAACTTACTACAGCCAGTACATCATCTATCGTTCTCACTTTCCTGATCTGTTCATGATTCTGTAACCGAAGCTGAATATACTTTTCAGGATCGATTGAAACCATTTCATGTGAAAGCCGGATGTAATCACCGTAAATGATATCCAGCAATTCTGCATTTTCGGTTTTGAGCGCCTGAGCTTCTGCCTTCTTTAAAAAATACAATGTTGTTTTGGTATTGTTCTTTCCAAGAAAATATTTTGCAAGTGAAAGCAGATGCAGGAGATATAAATTTTCGTCGTCGTCGACATGTTGCAACATCAGGCTTTTATTCAGGTCAGCCAGCAAACGATTTCTCAGTCTGTAAAATGCATTCTTATCACTCTTCCGGTATAGTGCATGGACGATCTTTTCTTCGTCATATTCATCACCCGACTTCCGCATGTAATCGAAGAGCTTTTCATCCATACGGTCTTCGTGATAATGACTCCGGCCCATGAAGAGCTTGAAGAAACGAACTTGTTCCTTCGACATGCCTGTTACGATCGAATTTAATACATCCATGACATAAATTCCTGCAAAAAAGTGGATATTTCGTTCAGATTCGCAATTTGCCACTTTTTGAATAGGTAAGAAATATAAAAAATTAAATGGTGTCTGTCAAGTCATTGTTTAAATTTGATAATTCAAATAAGAACAGAATGAAAATACGTAACCTCCTGTTGATCTTTTTCTTTGCCGGAACAATGCTGCCGGCAAATGCACAAGT
>JBMQEM010000184.1:0-13995 GCA_049363815.1 Bacteroidota bacterium | reverse complement strand
ACGCGCACCAAATCATTTGAATCTTCGATAAGTAAGTACAACCCTGATTCAACTTTTCAAATGATTTCGCGCAGCGCGTGGACTCCCCGCACAAGAACTGCTTTATCTTCGATTAAAAATGATGTATGTCAACGAACTGTGGGGGCTTTCATTTAATTTATTCTGAGAACAATTGATTTAATGGACATTTCTCAATATTTTAATAGATTGGTTTTTATTGGACAGTAGTAATATTGAATCAGGGTTTTTGTATTGTTAATTAATAAAATCTTATACCATACAAAATTAAGCTGACTATTCTAATTTTACAGTCAATGAGCCCGACATTACTGGAAATCCGGAACCTGAGTACAAAATTCATGACAGAAGCCGGAGAAATTGAAGCCGTCAACAATGTAAGTTTTACATTGAAGAAGGGGGAAACGATTGGCATTGTCGGAGAATCCGGATCAGGAAAGTCAGTAACAGCATTGTCAATTATGCGGCTGCTTTCAAAAAACGGAATTGTATCTTCCGGCAACATTGATTTTTACAACAAAGAAAACTCTGTTGTCGATCTGCTTAAGATCCCTGAAAAAGAACTTCAAAGCTACAGGGGAAATGAGCTTGCAATGATCTTTCAGGAACCAATGACCTCTCTGAATCCTGTAATCTCTTGTGGTAATCAGGTTGCTGAAGCATTGATCATCCACAAAAATTTGTCAAAGCAGGAAGCAAGACAGCGAACGATCGAACTTTTCGGCAAGGTAAAACTTCCACGCCCTGAAAAAATGTTTGACGTATATCCGCATCAACTCTCCGGAGGACAAAAGCAAAGAGTAATGATCGCAATGGCGATCAGTTGTGATCCTTCTATTCTTATTGCAGACGAACCTACTACTGCGTTGGATGTAACAGTACAGAAAACTATACTTGATCTGTTAAATAATTTAAGGAATGAAAACAACATGAGTATGATCTTCATTTCTCATGATCTTGCTGTGATATCTCAAATTGCCGATAGTGTAGTCGTAATGTACCAGGGCAAGGTAGTTGAAACCGGTACGACAACTGACATTCTGAATGATCCAAAACATCCCTATACGAAAGCCCTTTTAGCATGTCGTCCATTGTTGAATAAACGTTTGCAACGCTTACCAACGCTTACAGATTTCATGAAAGAAAACAGCGATGGAACTTTCACTGAAATCAGTAAAACTGTTGATGAGTCTTTGAATGATCTTGAAATAAATTTAAGAGAAATTGAAGTTCAACATCAAAAAATATATTCGAAAGAACCGATATTAAAAGTGAAAAATCTCAGTACATGGTTTCCTGTACGTAATGGATTATTTGGAAAAACTACTGATTATATCAAAGCTGTTGATGATGTGAGTTTCGATATTTATCCGGGAGAAACACTTGGACTAGTAGGTGAATCCGGGTGCGGTAAAACAACTCTTGGCAGAACTATTCTTCGTCTTATAGAACCAACTTCCGGACAAGTTCTCTTTAAGGATAGGGACTTTGCAACTTTGGAAGGAAATGAACTTCGCAGAATGCGGAAACATATTCAGATGATCTTTCAGGATCCGTATTCATCATTGAATCCAAAAATGCCGGTAGGACTTGCCGTTATGGAGCCAATGCAGGTTCATCACCTTTATGATTCCGACAAGAGCAGAAAAATAAAAGCAGAAGAGTTACTGGAAAGAGTTCATCTTGACAAAACAGTTTTCAATCGCTATCCTCATGAATTCAGTGGTGGTCAGAGACAGCGGATCTGTATTGCAAGGGCATTGGCTTGTCAGCCTGAATTTATTATTTGTGATGAAAGCGTTTCGGCACTGGATGTTTCTATTCAGGCACAGGTATTGAATTTACTGAATGAACTGAAAAGGGATTTTAATTTTACCTACCTCTTTATTTCGCACGACCTGTCGATTGTCAAATTTATGAGCGACAGAATGATCATTATGAATGAAGGCAAAATAGAGGAAATCGGCGATCCGGATACTATTTATAGATCCCCAAAATCAGAATATACCCGCCGTTTAATTGAAGCGATTCCCGCTATGGCTTCTTCTTTTCAATCATAATTTTACTAACTTGTCGCCTTCGATCCTTCTATGAATCCGACGAAAAAATGGGCTGTTATAGTTCCAATGGCCAATGAAGAACATGATTTTTATCCGTTTGTTTCATCACTTCAGCAAGAGCTTGATGTGTTGAAGAACGGCGTTGTATTCCTGATTGTCGACAAAGTTTCAAAAGACAAGACTCTCGAATTATGCAGGCATTTATCAGAGAATGACAAACGATTTCATACGGTATGGGCACCTGAAAACCGGAATGTAGTTGATGCATATATCCGCGGCTATAAAGAAGCATTAAAAAATTCTGATGCAGAGTATATTATAGAAATGGATGCCGGTCTTTCCCACGACCCGGCTACACTGGGAAAATTCATAAATTCTCTTGATGAGGGTATCCAATGTGTCTTTGGTTCACGTTTTATTGAGGGGGGCTCAATGGGAGATTCTCCGGCAAAGCGTCAGAGTCTGTCCAAGACCGGAACAATTTTATCAAACATGCTATTGGGTACAAAACTACATGATATGACTTCCGGTTATCAGGGTTTTCACAGGGGTGTGGTAGAGAAATTTACTTCTTATCAATTAAGATCGAAAGCTCATTTTTACCAGACAGAGATCCGTTATCTTCTCCGTAAATATCCTTCGAAAGAAATTCCTATTCATTACCAGGCTCCGAGTCCGCGAGTCTCAAAAAAAGCGATTACCAATTCAATTGAAACATTACTTTACTACTTTTGGCGAAGAATAACGTTTCGTTCCATTTCAATCTGATGAGCATACTAAAAAAGGCACTGGTCATTACATCCATTGCCTCTCCAAATGAAGTACTGAAAGCGCATGCACAGGGTGCAAAAGCAAACAACATTGATTTCATTGTTATTGGCGATACAAAATCACCTGCAACATTTGAACTGGATGGTTGTCGGTTTTTATCAATTGATGATCAGGAAGCATTAAATTTCAGATTGGCAAAGATCCTTCCCAAGAGGCATTATGCGAGAAAGAATCTTGGATATTTACTGGCTAAAAATCACGATGTAATTATTGAAACAGATGATGACAATTTTCCTTATGAATCATTCTGGAACGAAAGGAAAAGAATTCAGAATGCCGATGTATTCAATAATTCAGGCTGGGTGAATGTTTACAGTTTTTTTTCGAAAGAAAATATCTGGCCACGGGGATTTCCTCTGCATCATCTTCCTCAAAACAAATCGCACAATTCTGTAATACAAAATGTAAGTTGTCCTATTCAGCAAGGTTTGGCAGATGAGAATCCGGATGTAGACGCTGTTTATAGAATGACCTTGAAGCTTCCTGTAAAATTTGATCAACACAATCCGTTGGCCCTTGCTAAAAATTCATGGTCGCCTTTCAACAGTCAGAATACAACCTGGTTCAGGGAAGCTTTTCCATTGTTATATCTGCCATCGTATTGTTCCTTCAGGATGACAGATATCTGGCGGAGTTTTATTGCACAACGAATTGCATGGACATGCGACTGGCCGGTTCTGTATCACAATTCAACAGTATGGCAGGAACGAAATAATCATAGTCTGATAAAAGATTTTGAAGATGAGATTCCGGGGTACCTGAATAATGAAACAATTTGCAGGAAGCTGGAAGAACTTGATCTTGCATCAGGAGAAAGAAACATTCTGGCGAATCTGATCAGGTGTTATGAAATGATGACGGAAAGTAATTACATAGGTAAAGAAGAAATGCAACTCGTAGAAGCATTTTGTGAAGACATCCGTTAATTACTTTGCCCAGATATTATATTTCATAATACACCATAACGTACGGACACCATCTTTCCAGCCGATCTTTTTACCTTCGGCATATGTTCGGCCGTAATATGAAATACCAACTTCATAGATCCGTACATTTTTTATCCTGGAAATTTTTGCTGTCACTTCGGGTTCAAAACCAAAACGATTTTCTTTAAGGTTGATCTGTTTGATAAAATCTGCACGGAACATTTTGTAACATGTTTCCATATCTGTCAGATTCAGATTCGTAAATATATTTGACAAAAAGGTCAGAAACTTATTTCCGATCGAGTGCCAGAAGAAAAGAATGCGATGTGGATTTCCGCCCATAAATCTGGAGCCATAAACTACATCTGCAAAACCATTGAGGATCGGTGCAAGGAGAATATTAAATTCCTGCGGATCATATTCCAGATCGGCATCCTGAACAATAACCCAGTCGCCGGTGGCCGATTGTATTCCTGTTCTGATAGCAGCGCCTTTTCCTTTATTTACATCATGACTTACCAATCGCAAATTTGAATAATTGTGTGTAGAAATAAAATTCTGTACTGCTTCTAATGTGTTATCTTTTGAGCAATCGTTGACAACAATAATTTCTTTCTTTATTCCATGAAGATCAACTGCGATCACTCGTTCTAAGATCCTGTGAATTGTACTGCCTTCATTATATGCAGGAATAATTACGCTAAGAGTTTTTATTGAATCGCCCATTTGGAATTTAAGTAAAGAAATTTTTTGTAGTGTAAATTTAAATTGACCGGCGTTTTTAGTCTATGACCATTTCAGGTATATCCCCTTCTACTATTAATTTTCCTGCTGTTGCATTTATTACTTCCTGTGTACTGATTCCCGGAGCTCTTTCAATAAGTTTAAATCCGCCTCCGGGTAATACATCAACCACTGCAAGTTCGGTAACAATTCTTTTTACGCATCGGATACCGGTAAGAGGTAATGAACATTTCGGAAGCAATTTTGATTCACCGGCTTTGTTTACATGTTGCATTGCGACGATGATGTTTCTGGCAGCAGCAACGAGGTCCATTGCACCGCCCATCCCTTTCACCATCTTTCCGGGAATTTTCCAGTTAGCAATATCACCTGTTTCACTTACTTCCATTGCACCTAAAATGGTAAGGTCAACTTTGCCGGCGCGGATCATACCAAAACTCATTGCTGAATCAAAAAATGCGGACCCGGGCACCGTTGTGATCGTTTGTTTTCCGGCATTGATCAGATCCGGGTCTTCTTCACCTTCAAAAGGGAATGGTCCCATACCTAGTAAACCATTCTCAGATTGTAAAACGACATTCATTCCCTGCGGAATATAATTCGCAACAAGCGTTGGAATTCCTATCCCAAGATTAACATAATACCCGTCTTTCACTTCACGTGCGATCCGCTTAGCGATTCCATTTTTATCCAGTGCCATAGTCAATTGATTTCGGTCCAAAAATATCATAAAATTTTGGATATATTTGCGCCCGAGCGGCCTCATTTCATGAAATTAAGCATAATTATCCCCCTTTATAACGAGCAAGACCTTGTTACAAAAGTTTTAGACGAATTGCAGAAAGTTAACTACCCTGCTTTTCTTGAGGGCTACGAGATCATTATTGTGGATGATTGTTCAAAAGACAAATCATATGACAGAGTGAATGAGTACATTCTTAATTCACCAAACCGTCAGTTCATCAAACTTTTTCGGCATGATGTCAATAGTGGAAAAGGTGCAGCTGTAAGAACAGGAGCAGGTAAAGCTTCCGGAGATGTTTTGCTGATCCAGGATTCCGACCTTGAATTATCTCCCCGCGACATTCCTTCAATGCTGATCGCTAAGAAAGAACTTGAAGTTCCATTCATCAATGGATCAAGATACATGCCCGGTGTGATTCGACCGCAATCATCTTTTAAAAGATATTTCTTCAACAAACTTTTCACATTGATCGCATCGATCTTTATTGATGTTCATATTACTGATGTAGCGTGTGGTTATAAATTATTTGACAAAAGTCTTTTCGAAAAATTGAATCTGCGTGAAAACAGGTTTGGCTTTGAAGCTGAATTAATATTGAAGTGCGGACGTTTTCAGAGAAACTGGATCGCTGAAGTTCCTGTGCGGTATTTTCCGAGAAATCTTGGAGAAGGAAAAAAATTACGAAACATGGACGGTATCAGGATCTTCAAAACACTGATGAAATACGGATTATTCAGAATGAAGTAATCTTATTTTTTTGTGTAGCTGATACTATAATTCTTTATATAAATATCCTTATTATTCATATCCCATACAAATATTTTTAACTGATCTGCATTTCTGAAAAGTGTATCATTAAACTGTATTCCCGTCTGAATAGGAATCCATTTTAAGCTTTCAAAGTAAGTATACTTTTTAAAATTCGGTGACAGTGAAAAGGCTTCTGACGAATCGGTTCTGAAGGAAAAAGCAGAAACAATATCATCGCCTCCGCCTGATTCCGGAAAGAAAATTTCAGCATTGATATAAATTGAATCAATGTACATTTTTTTTAAGTCCTCATAAGGAATTATCACCGGACGAGTGTATGGATTTTCTTCAGATAAAAACACTGTTTTCTGGAAAGGAAAATCCTTATGCTGGTATTTTAAAAAATCAAATTCATATTTCTTCTTCCCTTTCAATAAATCGGAAGGCAATCCCGCCTTTGCCGCTTCATAGTCAATCTCCTCAAGTGATTCCCACCAACCCGGACCATACTCAGTACTTAAAAAATTAATAAAATAGGATCTTCTTGAATTAGCATCATAGTGAATCAATCGCTTTTTATATTGCCAGCATTGAAATAGTCCCAATCCAAATAAAAATCCAATCGCCGGGATTGCAAATAAATATCTACGATAATTCTTTCTTATAAATTCCACCGATGCTGCAAATGGAATTGCAAGTAATGCATAAATATCGATCATGGCCCGTTGACCAAAAGATCCTCCGTACCACCAGGCCCACCATGACCAGATCACATAACAGGTAATTACAAATGTCAGTATTACACCAAATTTGAAAACCTTCTCTTTCCCTTTCATCAAAAACAGTCCTATGACCGAAAGTACCATGACAGGAGAATAAATAAGCCAGCCTTTTCTGAAACCAATCATCCCATCGATGATATGTGGCCGATCCCAGAAAAATCTTTCACCGGTATAAGAAAAATATAACCACTGACCGGATACCATATGCCAATAGATCAATTGAGGCAATCCGACCAGGAAAGCAATTATAATCATTGATAGTAGATGAAACTTTCTGTTCCAGAGAAGTTTTATTCTTTCGCTAAAAAAATTCACTCCTTTGAAATCATATAAGAAAAAAGGTATCAGAAAAAGAATCATTGTTGGTCTGATGAGGATTATTAGTCCAAACAGAAAACCAATAAGCATTGAACGTAAATACTCAGCGCGTTCATACCATTTAACGACATTATAAAGCAAGATCAATGTCAATGAAAATAAATATCCATGCGACATACAGGGCTCACCAATTGTATACCACAACCAGTTTGATCCGAAGTACATTCCCAATATTGTCAGCGCTGTTGTTTTATCATCAAAAAATAAAAGTAACAGCTTCCTGAAATAGATCAATCCAAGAATCAGAAATGCAAAAGCACTTATTGCCAATGCTGTCTGATAAGGAACGGAAAAACCAGTAGCCTCATAACCTAAATGTGGTGCAAGAAAATCAGCTGCAAAAAAGAATGGGGCATACAAGTAGCTTAACCCCATTGTAGTTTTGATTGTATACATTCCGGTAGGAGTTGTTTCAGGCCAGAATCTATACTTATACGGTTCGTAATTGTCCTTTAAAAATTCTAATGAAATATCGTGATGAATAAATTCTGCCGGCAGATAAGCATAATAGGAAATGATATCAAACTGGGTCTGTTCGACCTTCCACATTTTCGAATTGAAGAAATAGATCCACCAAAAAATAAATATCGTGGCAATAGCAAGTTTGCTTATTGATAAATTTTTATTTCCCAAAGACAAAGTAGAACTGGTCATTAATTTTTCTCAGAAGAGATTTTAAATTAGTTTCTCTTTCTTACCGTGAGCTGCTCAATGCGCTTTTCGTAATTCTCTCCTTTGAAAATTCTGTGAACATATATTCCGGGAGTGTGAATTGTATTCGGATCAAGTTCCCCGGCAGGAACAAGTTCTTCAACTTCTGCAACGGTGATCTTGCCGGCCATAGCCATTAATGGATTAAAATTTCTGGCGGTCTCATGAAAAATTAAATTCCCGTGTGTATCCCCTTTCCAGGCTTTCACGATTGCAAAGTCAGCGTCGAAAGCCATTTCCATCAGGTAATCTTTGCCGTTGAAATTACGGACTTCTTTACCGATAGCGACTTCTGTTCCAACTCCGGCTGCAGTAAAAATTGCCGGCATACCATATCCGGAAGCAAGGCAACGCGTAGCTAATGTTCCTTGTGGAATAAGATCTACTTCAAGTTCCCCTGAGAGCATTTGTCTTTCGAACTCTGCATTCTCACCGACATACGAAGAGATCATTTTTTTTATCTGTTTCGATTGTAATAAAAGACCTAATCCGAAATCATCCACCCCTGCATTGTTGCTGATGCAGGTCAAACCACGTATTCCTTTTTTCACCATTGCAGCAATGGATTTTTCCGGAATTCCGCAAAGACCAAAACCACCAACCATGATCGTCATATTATCCCGCATATCGCGGATAGCTTCTTCAGCGCTTGCAACTACTTTATTCATTTTACTTCTGTATTAGAAATTATCTTTATCAAATGTATCACCACCACCGGAACCCGGTTGAACATATTTATCACAATTCAATTCTACATTCAGTTTTTCCGCAGGCGCGGTAAAATCACGTTTAGATAAATTCAATTCTTTATCTGCATATACTTTTTGCATATACAAAGCCCAGATTGGCAGCGCTGTTCTTGCACCTTGTCCAAGTTCAAGAGTCCTGAAATGAACGATCCTGTCCTCCGCTCCTACCCAGCAACCGGAAACAAGATCCGGTGTAATACCCATGAACCAACCGTCACTTTGGTTTTGAGTTGTTCCTGTTTTACCGGCAATAGCATTTGACATTTTGTACTGGCCACGTAATCTTGCGCCGGTTCCATACTGGACAACACCTTGCATCAGATTAAGCATTAAAAAGGCAGTCTCTTCATTAACGGCTTCCACTTTACGCGGAACAAAATCCTGTAATACGTTTCCGTTTTTATCTTCTATACGGACAAGATAAGTAGGCTGAGTCCACACACCTTTATTGGCAAATGTAGAATAAGCGCCAACCATTTCATAGACGGAAACATCAGGTGTACCCAGACAAATAGCAGGAACAGCATCGATCGGAGACGTTACACCCATTCTTCGGACGATATCGATCATTGCCTGCGGACCAAATTGTTTCATCAGATATGCCGAAACACAATTCACTGATTCAGCAAGACCTTCCTTCAGAGTAAGCATGCCACCATATTTTCCGTCGGAATTATCAGGTGACCAAGTTTCGCCGGTAGGAAGGTCGAAAGTTACTTTTACGTTTGGAATTTTATAGCAAGGTGAATATCCCTCCTGCATTGCAAGAGTATAAAGGAAAGGTTTGAAAGTTGAACCAACCTGACGTTTCCCTTCTTTCACGTGGTCGTATTTGAAATAACGGTAATCATTTCCACCTACCCAAGCCCGAACAGCACCACTGATAGGATCCATAGACATGAAACCACACTGTAAAAATTTCTTGTAATATTTCAGGCTATCGAGTGGAGAAAGTGTTGTATCGACTTCGCCATTCCATGTGAAGATTGTCATCTTTACTTTTTTCTTGAAAGCTTTGTCAATTTCCTTATCGCTTGCTTTGGCAGCTTTCATGGCAATGTAGCGGTCAGTTCGTTTCATTCCATCCGTAATGATCTCCGGATGTTCGTCCCACGGTTGAGCTTTTCCTTTCCAGTGCTCATTGAATTTTTTCTGGATCTCTTTCATGTGTTCACGCATTGCTTCTTCGGCATAGCGTTGCATTTTGGAGTTGATGGTTGTATAAATTTTCAATCCATCTGTATACAGGTTGTAAGGTTTTCCGGTAGCGTTATTGATATGTTCTTTGCACCACGACAATAATTCTGTCCGCAGGACTTCACGGAAATAGGTTGCCAGTCCGAAGTTATGATCTTCCATCTGGTAATTCAGTTTTGTCGGAAGGGCTTTGATAGAATCGAACTGGTGATCGTTTATGAAATTGTATTTATTCATCTGTGAAAGAACGATGTTCCTTCTTGCCAGTGAGTTTTTCGGATTCCGTGCAGGATTGAATTTCGTAGGAGCCTGTAACATTCCGACAAGCACAGCAGATTCCTGAATATTCAACTGATCAGGGGATTTACCAAAGTAGGTCTGAGTAGCGGATTTTATTCCGAAAGCATTACTACTGAATTCAACAGTGTTCAGATACATAGCAAGAATTTCTTCCTTCGTATAGCGGCGTTCCAATTGAATAGAAATTATCCATTCCTGAATTTTCTGAATGACACGATCAAGTTTATTTTTGGGACTTTCGTGAAAAAGATTCTTTGCTAGCTGTTGTGTTAATGTACTTCCGCCGCCGGCGCTACCTGCTTTGAAAACAACACGTATCAATCCACGCAGGTCAATACCGCTATGATTTTCGAAACGGATATCTTCTGTAGCTTTCAGAGCATTGACAAGATTTGGTGACAGATCATAGTAGTGAACATTCGTGCGGTTCTGGACATAATATTTTCCGATGACGTTCATATCATTCGACAAAACTTCAGATGCCAGATTACTTTTCGGATTTTCTAAGTCTTCGAATGTTGGAAGTTCTTCCCCTATATATCCTTTCGAAGCCAGAAAAAGTACGAAGATGACAAAGATGAAAGGCAAAGAAACCAATATCCAAAACAGGCGGATGTACTTTTTAAAGGAGGGCTTTGATTTAGGCATATTTAAACCGCGGTGGTTGTGATTCTATGAACGCTTGATAACGAAGATAATTGAATTCCGTCATGAAATATTGAAACTGTATCTATTTGATATTTAGCAATATAACACAATTTTTGAACTCAAAAGCGAACATGAAGGCTCGAAGATACCAAAAATATGAGCAAGGGTTCGGGAGTAAATGGCAATTTATAACAGAGAATAGTTAATAGTTGTTTTTTGGATCCTATCTATGAAATTAGTTTATGTATATAAATTTCTTCAACCTGGTTTTTGACTGCAGGATAAGATAAAAGGGTCAAACGTCAACCTGTAAAGCCGATTGACCTTTGACCCTTAATCTTTGACCTTTTAAGAAACTTATTTCAAAAACGTATCCTCAATCTTCACCACCTTCACTTCACGAATCTCCAATGGATATTTCGCTACAACATCATCTTCTTCAAGAATTGTTTTAGGAAGTGTCGACTTCAGGTTGTCTGAATACGACATTGGAGAAACAGTTCCTGCGCGAAGACTTTCTGCAAGATCATTCACTTCTGATTCATCGGTAACAATTACGATATCCATGTTCTGTACCTGCCAGTATTTTTTGATCGCATTATTTACATCAGCAAGTGTGAGCTTAGCAAGTAGAGCATCTAGTTCATTGATCCAGTCTTTTCTACCATAGAATTTCGAATCCATAAGGTAGCCAAGCTTTCTTGAAGGAGTTTCAATATAAAGTTTGCTGTAGCTTTTGAGGAAGTCGCGTGTTGCTTCGAAATCTTCTGCTGTCAAACCATTTTTTATCAGGTTGTCCATTTCACGAATTGCCATTCTGATCGCAAAGTGTGCATGACCGATTTTAATGCTATCGAGTTCTTTATATTGCCCCTTCAAACCTTTTGCAGTTTGAACCGGGCGAAGCCAGATGCTGAAGTAATTCAATGTACGAGGAGTTCCTGCCGGCGGCAGCATATTTCCACCACCATTCTCATACCATTCAATATACGTATAATCGCCATAGTTCATTGAACGTTCTTCACGGATCTTCTTATACAATCTTGAATATGATTTTCTGTGTTCGCCTAACCAACTGTTTGCAACCATAAGCGCAGCAAACTCATCATTGGAACGAGTAATATTCATAGGGAAACCTGCAGAAACCGCAGAACCCAATGCGCCTTTTTTAGAAACAATTTCTACCGTCAAACCTTTTGGCTGAGCAGGCATACTGATCTGAGGTAAATTTGGTTTTGAAACAGATAGAAGTCCGGCGTCTGCCTTTACTTTTGTAACAAACGATACAGGATAATCACCTGCAATACCGATAAGAACATTGCTGTTGGTAAAATATGCCTGATATTGTTTCTTTGCATCTTCAACAGTAAGCGTTTTTACACTTGCAACATTTCCTTCGTTCAGCTGAGCATATGGAGTTCCACGGAAGATGAATGACTCAAGATATTTTTTACCAAGTTCTTCATCTGACGACTGACGGATCACCTGCTCAACATAATTCTGTTGATTGGAAAGTAAACGATCGAAATCACTTTTTGTGAAGGAAGGGTGTAACAATAATTCACGGACAACTTTAGTATAGAACTCGTCAAGATACTGTGACGGTACCTGGAATGAAATAATAGCAACTTCCTTATCCGTAGAGCTGCTCATACTTGCAGACCATGGATAGATCATTTTACGGATTTCAGTAGACGTCATTTTGGAAGTTCCGCTTTCAACGATCATATCCGTTGTAATACTTGTAAGACCTTCTTTTCCGGCAGGATCACAAATTGATCCGTTACGGAACATATAACGAAGGGTAACTTTCCCTGATTTAGGAATTGGAAGTTGTACGATCTCCTGTGCTCTTGCAGCAACGAAGCAGATCAGAAACATTCCTGCGATAATTATTTTTTTCATGATGGTTCGTGTGTAAGATTAGAAGGTTACTTTTTCAGTTGGTGCAATGGTACCGATCGTTAAACGCTGAGGTAAAAAATATTTTTGCGCAACACGCATGATATCCTGTGCAGTAACTTTGTCGTACATACCGAAGTAAGAATTCAATTGTTCCGGATCACCGCTTACCCACGTAAAATGACTCAGATTCTGAGCGATTGCCGTTGGATTATCAATAGACATGATCGCTGAATTCCTGAAATTCATTTTTGTTTCCTGAAGTAGCTTACCATCGATCGGTTTTGTTTTCGCTTCTTCCAGCACTCTTTCCATTTCCTTGCGGATATATCCGAAATCTGCAGCATCAACAAGCGAAGCTTCAACAGAGATCAAATACGGATCACGTGTTGTGTATGAATCTGCACCAATAGAGCGAACTTTTTGTTCCTCGATCACAAGCTTGTTATACAATTCAGAGTTTTCCCCGAAGTAAGCAGCACAAAGAAGATCAAGTGCCGGGAAATCATTTGATTTAGGATCATAACCCGGGCCTTTATAATTCAAACTCAGATAAGGCGGGAAACCTGCCTTCTGAAGATTGGTATATTTAGTTTCCTTCTGAGCGGGCTCTGCCGGAACAGTTGAAACATAACTTCCGGTTTTCCATTCACCGAAATACTTTTTTGCAAGGTCATTAACTTTTTGTGCTGTTACATCACCAACTACAATAACTGTACAATACTCAGGACGGTAGTAACGGTTGAAAAATTCTATCGAGTAATCATATTGATTTGGCATATCAACGATGTCTTCGAAGAAACCCATAGTAGTATGCTTGTAAGTATGACTTTCGAAAGCAGTATTCTGAATCATTTCATTCAGCTTTGTGTAAGGGTTTGCTGAATTTTTTGTGTATTCACCTTTCACGGCTCCAGCTTCCGTTTTAAAATCCTGAACAGAATATTTCAGGTTCTGAAAACGGTCTGCTTCTAACATGAACATTGTTTCAAGTTTGTTTGCATCGCCGGTCATGTGATAAAGCGTTCTGTCAAGACTTGTATTAGCATTGGCAGAAGCACCGGTTGATTTTAAAACAGCGCCATATTTATCTTTCGGATAAAGATCAGTTCCTCTGAACATCATGTGTTCAAAGAAGTGAGCAAAACCTGTATGTCCGGGTTCAACTTCATTCCGTGAACCTGTGCGGACAACAATATAGAAAGCGGCAATCCCCGGACTTTGGTATGGAACTGTCACTACATTCAATCCGTT
>JBMQEM010000183.1:0-14049 GCA_049363815.1 Bacteroidota bacterium | reverse complement strand
CAACACAATCCGACCCCAGAGGGGTCACATATCTGTACTAACGATGATCAGCAACATAGACCGACCCCGGAGGGGTCACATATCGGTAGAAACGAAAATCAACAACACGAACCGACCCCGGAGGGGTCGCACATGATTTGGTAATGCAATAAATTCACGCAATTGCCCGTTTTCAATTTGGAACACATTTATTTCCTTCATTCATCATCAAAAAAATTTATCTTGATTATATTACCTTTATAAGATGTTAAAACAATTCAAGTTCTGTGTCATGTTGTTTTTTATTGTGCTGAAGTTGACAAATGTTTCAGCACAAGATTCCCTCATCATCCAACGCGACACATTCGACATCGGCGACAGAATTGAATTCTATCCGAAGATCGCCGAAACGTTATTTGTTCCGACTCTGTCCTGTTCGTGTGGAGATTATGATTTTATGTACAAGGTCTATAAACTTCAAAACGGCAAATGGAATTTATTTATTAATCACAGCGAGCCCGAAGATGCACCGAAGTGTACATGTAAATATTTTGCAACACAACTAAAGGATGGTGTTATGTATTCTATTGATGCGCTTAAACAGTCAGGAACTTATTATGTAGAACTTGTGGGTGGAAAATCGCATCCTGTTTCGAAAAAATTCAGTGTTTTGGAGAAATAAGAAAGGTGTAATTACTACAAACTGAGTATTGACGGCCTTTTACAAGCCAACTACATTTGTTGGTATCATGAAGAAGGTGATCGTTTTTCTAATTTTTGCAATACTGATCTTTTGTGCGATTAACATGTTTGCACAAATGCCTGATCTTACATGGGTGAAACAGATCGGAAGTTCTAATGCTACTTATTACCGGAAACAGGCTACTGATTATTTGACAGGAACAACAGTGCATTCTATTTCTTTCAATAGTACAACAGATGTAGATCCCGGGCCAGGTGTGATCAATTTTACCGGAGCAGGTGGTGGAGATGTTGCAATTATTAAAGTTGATGCTTCAGGAAATACGATATGGGCAAAGCAGGTAGGAGGTCCGGGTTATGAACGCGGATCGGGAATAACAACAGACAATTCAGGTAATGTTTATATCTCGGGCTTTTTTGGTAACACAGCAGACTTTGATCCGGGACCCGGTGTTGTTAGTCTTACTTCAACAGGTTCTTACAATGGTTATATTCTTAAACTTGATATGAATGGAAATTTTGTATGGGTACAACAAATCAGGAATACAAATATAATTGACATACGTGATATAAGAATTACTCTTTCAGGAATTCTTATTGTTACCGGACAGTTTGATGGAACAATCGATCTTGACCCCGGTGCAGGAACATTTAACGCAACTGCGGTCAATAGTGACGTTTTTGTATCTGCTTATACTGCTTCATCTGGTGCATTGGTCTGGGCTGATGTATTTCCCGGATCAGGTAGTGATGTTGCGCTAGCGTTAGCAATAGATCCGATTTCGAATCAAATTCTTTATACAGGAAATTTTACCGGAACATGCGATTGGGATCCCGGTGCAGGTGTTTTCAATTTAACAGGTGGTTTGACAGCTACAGCTATTGTCAAACTCAGCTTGGCTACCGGATCATTAGTCTGGGCAAAAATGTTTACCGGAACAGGGTATGCCGGTGCACTTGATATTGGTGTTGATTATAACAGCGTAATCTGGGTAACAGGAACAGTAGTTGGCAGCATTGATTTTGATCCTGGGCCAAGTGTTTATACTTTAAGTTCGCCGGGTTTAGGTATACCGAATTCTTATTTTGCTTCTTTAAACTCATCAGGAAATTTTATCAGAGCCTTACAGATGACCGGTGCTGCTGATAATTTCTGCAACGCCCTTGCTATTGATCCTACCAATAACTGGGTCTATTTATGCGGAGGATTTAAAGGGACAGCAGATTTTGATCCCGGACCAGGAACCTATAATGTAAATTCTGTAGGGAATCAAGGATGGTACATCATGGCCCTTGATGATAATGGAAATTTTCAATGGGGTGGTGGTCAGGGAGGAGATTATTATTCTCAGGCTTATGATGTTTCAGTTGATGTAAACAGAATAATTTATGTTGGCGGTCATTTTTATACGACAGTTGATTTTGATCCTGATCCCTCGAATTCCAGTCTGTTAACAGCAACAGGTTTGCCGGATGTTTTTTTTCTTGCTTTGAATTACTGGGATCCATTACCGGTTTCGTTTTTATATTTCAATGGTAAAATGAAAGACAGAACTGTTGAACTGAAGTGGGCTACAGCATCGGAGATCAACAATTCTTTTTTTACGCTTGAACGCTCTTCTGATGGATCCAATTTTACACTCTGCGGAATCGTACCGGGTAATGGAAATGTAAGTCAGCTTTCAGAATATGATTTTACAGATGCTTCAGCACCAAAAGGGATCGTATATTATTCTCTAAGTCAGACTGACATTGATGGTACAACAAAAAAACTTTCTACTATAGCAGTAGAAAATGATTTCGAAAATGATTTTCATATTTCAAGTTTTGAAAAAAACGGTTCACTTAAAATTCTTTCTTCTGAAAAAGGAGAATTCAGGATGCAGATCGTTTCTGTGAGTGGACAGGTTGTATTTTCTGATAATGTTGTATTCGGAGAAAATGATGTGGAGTTGAATTCTGATCTTTTCGTTCCCGGAGTTTACATTTTAAGTGTAAAAAACGAAAGACGTTTTTTTTCGTCCAGGTTTGTTTGGTGGAAATAGGAACGTAAAATCAAAAGTATTCAGCGCCAAATCTGCAGAACCTGCAGAACCCGCAGATTTGGCGCTGATAAAAGTTTTGTTGGATCTGGGGAATTAAAGAGAACTTTTACCGATCAAATTCAGAACGGAATTACCCCAAGCAAATAAACCGGTCGAACCCGTTGATTGACCGTAATATTGAATAGTGATTAATTTTTTTAATAACTTGCCCTTAAATCATTAATCACCCTTAATTATGAAAAGGATTTGCACCCTAATTTTATTTGCCTTCGGCTTTCTGTTTGCTTCAGCTCAACAGGTAAATGAAAATTATTCTATACTTTTTAAATCAGGGGTTGTACAACTCCAGCCAAATGCAGATGATTTTACAACGAACAGCGACCTGAATCAGTTTGGAGATTTCAATCAGCGTATTTACGTATTGCTTCAATTCAATAGTATCCCAACAATTGAACAGCGCCAGTCCATTGAAGCCAGCGGAATTCATCTGCTTGATTACATTCCGCACTTTGCATTTTATGCTTCATTGCCTTCTGATTTTGATCCGACAATACTACGCTCGCTTGACGTAAGAAGTTTATCTGAAATAAAAGCAAATTACAAACTTAGTCAGGCATTGAGAAATAATTCTATTCCGGACTATGCAATCAAACAAAAAGGAACCGTTGATTTAAATGTTTTGTATTTCAATGATGTTGCCAGAGAGACTGCCATCAATGAATTAATTTCTAATGGCGCTAATGTGATCAAGACGTCTGAGAATCTTAAGACAATTACTATTCGTATTAACAGTAATGAAATCGAAAAATTTTCTGCATTGCCATTCGTCGCATACATGGAGACAATTGCTCCTGATCCGACTCCCGATGATACAAAGGGCCGTAGTCTTCATCGTTCGAATGTGATCAATTCAGAACAGGCAAACGGATTACATTTCGATGGATCAGGAATACATGTTGCAATTGCTGATGATGGAAGCATCAATCACATAGATTTTAAAGGCCGTTGGACTGATCACACTGATGGATCGCAAGGGGGAACTCATGGTGATATGACTTCAGGTATTTGTGTTGGTGCCGGAAATCTTGATCCTACAATTACAGGAATGGCAACGGGTGCACATCTTCATGAATTTTTAGTGACCGGATACCCGCAAATTGTTGATGCCATTGCGAATTATACTAACGATAGTATCGTTTTGGTTTCAACAAGCTACAGTCAGGGTTGCAATGAATATACTTCAGACTCACAATTTGGTGATGAATTAATTTATGATAATCCGCAACTGGAATTTATTTTCAGTGCCGGAAATAATAATGGTGATGATTGCGGATATGGGGCAGGTACTCAATGGGCGAATATTACCGGTGGATATAAATCAGGTAAAAATGTTATTGCTTGTGCAAATGTAAATGCCGATGGTATAATTTCCAGTTCAAGTAGTCGTGGTCCGGCAAGTGATGGTCGTGTAAAGCCGGACATTGCTGCAAATGGAACAAATCAAATGTCGACTGATGAGAACAATACTTATCAGGTTGGCGGAGGTACTTCGGCAGCTGCGCCCGGTGTTGCAGGAGTGAGTGCACAGTTATGTCACGCCTATCGTGCAATGAATTCCGGACAGGAGATCAATACGGCTTTGCTTAAAGCTACCTTATTAAACACAGCTTCAGAAATAGGAAATCCGGGCCCTGATTATATTTTTGGATGGGGACGCGTGAATGCAATGCGTGCCTACGATCTTCTTGCCGGTAATAATTTTATATTCGATTCTGTCTCGCAAGGCCAGCAGAAAATATTTAATATTTCAATACCGCCAAATACGACACTTGCAAAAGTTATGGTTTACTGGCATGATTACGAAGGCAGTCCTGCAGCATCAAAAGCACTGGTAAATGATCTGAATATCTCTATGACTGATGTTTCAAGTACCAATTATCTTCCCTTGATCCTGGATCCAACACCTGATGAGATCACCCTGAATAATTTTGCAGTGCCCGGAGTTGATACATTGAATAATGCTGAACAAATTCAAATTGAAAGCCCTTCAGCAGGAAACTATACTTTAACAGTCGATGGTTTTGAAGTGCCGCAAGGAGTTCAAAAATTCTATGTTGTCTGGGATCTGATAGCAGATGGTATTAAAATTACTTACCCGAATGGTGCAGAAGGATTCGTAGCGGGTGAACAGGAAGTGATCCGTTGGGATGATGCTAGTCAGTCAACACAATCATATACCGCTGAATATTCAACAGACTATGGAAGTACCTGGAATACTATTTCTGCCAACATTCCATTTGCCAGCCGGCAATTGACATTCTCTGTTCCATCTGTTTCAACGGATATGGCTTTGATCAGAATTTTCCGTGGTTCGGATTCAGATGTTAATGATAACACGTTTTCAATTTTTCCGGAAATTCAGAATTTTGTTGTTGCATTTGAATGTCCTGATTCTGTTGGTCTGCAATGGGCTCCGGTTTCAGGTGCGGTAACTTATGAAGTGAGCATGCTTGGTGATATGTATATGGATTCGGTTGCAACTACTTCGAATTCTTCTGTTACCATCTATGGTACAGTACCCAACGTAGACAAGTGGTTCAGTGTACGTGCTGTTGGTGCAAATGGAGGCAAAGGCCGGAGAGCGACAGCAATTTTTAAACCTGCCGGTACGATCAATTGTCCTTTGGCATTCGATAATGAAATTATGAATTTAGTTTCACCTGTCTCAGGAACATATCGTGATTGTCCTTCTAATGGATCTGTAGATGTTACAATTCAAATCAGAAGTTTATCCATTAATACAGTTTCTAATTTTCCTGTAAGCTATCGGTTAAATACAGGCACTGTTGTTACTGAAACCTATACCGGAACATTAAATACATTCGATACAGTATCTTTTACATTTTCTGTTCCTGTCACTTTACTGCCAACAGGTTCTTACCAACTTGCTGTATGGGTATCATTGCCAGGGGATATGAATAGTTATAATGACAGTGTATTTGCACAGATAGATGTTATTGACGGCAATATTGGTTTACCGCCATTGACTGAAGATCTGGAGACTTCTTTTCCTCCTTTCGGTTTTTTAATTGCTAATCCAGATAGTGACATCACATGGGCCAGTCGTACCGTAATCGGAGCCAATTCATTTTCTACAACTGCAGCATATCTGAATAATTTCAGTTACAATGCAACAGGAGAAGAAGATTATTTGGAAACCCGGGTATATGACTTGACTGGAATGACAAATGCTTATCTGACATTTGATGTTGCTCATGCTCCTTATTCTGCTACTTTTGTTGATGGGTTGCGGATAGATGTGTCAACAAATTGCGGAGATAATTTCATACCAACCGGTTACTTTAAAGAAGGATTAACACTTGGCACTTTGGGTAGTTACAATACTACTTTACGGTGGGAACCTACAGATGGAACAGAATGGAGAAATGATTCTGTTGACTTATCAGCCTTTGCCGGACAGCAGGTAATTCTTCGCTTTGCAAGTATCAATGGCTATGGAAACAGTCTTTATATCGACAATATAAATGTTGCAAACCTTCCGGTTGGGGTAAAAGAGTATGTATACAATACATCCGTTACAATCTATCCAAATCCTGCAAAAGAGATGTTCAACATCTATTGTCAGGATGTATCAAATGAAGAAGTGACAGTAAATCTTTTTGATGCTATGGGTCGATCTATCAAAACGATGCGAAACAATTTCACGCAGAACAACAATTTTGAAATGCGTTTGAGCGGTGTTGCAAAGGGAATTTATACCATCGAATTAAATTCAAGTCAGATGAATAGCCGGGCAAAGGTGGTGGTGAATTGAGAATTTGTAGGCCGGCGCATTAATGATTTAAATTCTGAACAGGTTTAAAATTTGAAGTTGATAAAGTACATTTTATCAATAGTCATTTCAAATTATTTTGGACCTTACTTTTACTACTTTACAATTACTAGCGTCCCTCGCTTCGTTCTTGCGCCGGAGATAACGATGTAATAATTTGGCCCTGCAGCGAATGCTTTAGTGTCAACTTGAAGAATTGATGAGTCCGATTTTCGCTCTAAGATTAACTTTCCTTCGGAATTGAAAAAACTTACTATATAACTTTTTAATTCAGGATTTTCAATGTTTACAAAAGTACTGGCAGGATTTGGAAATAATTTAATGGAGAGATTATCTTTATAATTATTTTGAATGGTTGTTGAAAGTGAATCATTCATTTTATAAGACCATACTCCACGCCCAAAAAGCGAAGCATAAAGCTTGCTGTCTTCGCTACTGTCATTATACATCATCAGATCAGTGATGTATGTGACTCTCGGAAGATTGCCACTAATGTCTTGCCAAATGGTGTCAGTTATGGTCTTCTTGAATATTCTGGTATCAGAATAAGCATCACCACTTAAAAGGTAAATGGTTTCATTTGTGCTGTAGTCATCTGACAAAATTTGTTTTATATCACTCGCCGGTAAATTGTAGGTTATGTTCGTCCAATTAGCTCCCTGATCGATGCTCCTGAATATTTTCTCAGAGAAACTTGCATAAAGAACATTGACATTGTTTTTTATTGTGCAAATGGCTCCTGCATAAGTTGGTCTGGCTGGATTGGCAAATCTTGAAACGATTGGAACAGAAGAAAGATTAGTCATTCTGAAAATTGCTGAATCGGTTAGTTGAAATGCAATCTCCGGATCTGCCGATGAAAGTGTGATTTCGGAAATAGATGTTGGAGATGATCGGATCAGTGACCATGTTGGCGAAATGCTACTGAAATTTCTGCTCATCCAGACTTCTGATCTAGAATGTAAAGCAAGATCCGGATTGAATTTTGAAAAGGCCATTCGATTTTTGTTTGACAAAGGTAATTGGCTATTGAAGCTAACAATACCTCCGGAAGGTGTGCATGATAATCGGGTTCCTGCCCAAGGGAAACATAAATTGTTGGAATTTGTATAATCAAAAATGGATAGATTAGTTTGGTCTCCACCAAACAGATTGTACCAACCTAAACTGTCTTTGAGAAGCTGACCATTATCTTGTGTGCCGACACTTAATAGTTCCTTTTTGTTTGGAGAACACGATCCGTGATAAATTTCTAAAGAACTTAGTCCGTTACATTTCATTTCCCATGTACTGTCATTAAGTCCTATTCTTTTGAACATTCCGCCATCATTGGAGATCCATAATGCAGAAGAATCAAAAGGGTCAAATGCGAGTTGTGTATGATCCGTATGAATAGGAACTGAGTAACTTGTTTTTTGCTCCCAACTAAATCCTCCATCATTGCTTTCCCAAATGCAATGTGCTGCAATGTATAGGTGGTTCGGATTGCCGGGATCGCAACAAGCTGCAAAATCATAATCGCCTTGTCCTGTCGTTGATGTTGGACTTAAGCAAACGATACATACAGCTGTGCTACTATAAATTTTCGAGAATGTAATTCCTGCATCTAAACTTTTGAAAACGGTTCCATAGCCACCATTACTCATTACATATACAATATTTGGTGAAGCATTGTTCACGCAAACACGCATTCCATCAGAATTTGGTTCAGCAAAAGAAACTGAATTATTCTGTGTCCAGTTTATTCCGAAATCTGTACTTCTCCAAACTTCTGTTGCTGTAACTGCAAGTAGAATGTTTGTTCCGGGAACTTGCATCATGTGACGGAAATTTCCGCCCGGCTTAACATTGGTCCAGGAAAGTGCTCCATCTGTACTTCGCCAGATTCCATTGTTAGTAGCAATTACAATTCTTTGTGTATTTGATGAGTCAATAAGCATGCTGGAAGCAAGAGTGTTAACCAAAGGGCCATTCACATTGTTCCATGTTGATCCTCCATTTGTTGTTTTATATATAACGGTATTTGCATTCCAGATTAGTTCATCGCATGTACTAATATAAATAGTCCCTTCGTCTATAGGGTCTACACAAAAGCTTGTTAAAGAACAGGCAGAAAGCTGATCCGTTCCAAGTGTATTCCATGTATTTCCATTATCGGATGAAGAGAATAAGCCGCCATGAAGTGTGGCTGCATACATTTTGTTTGAAATTGTTGAATGAAATTTAAATTGTTCTACTCTTCCTGTGCCATGAAGGAATCCACTCAATAATGGGAAATGTGTTGGTCCAACTTCTTGCCAGATTTGTGATTTAGTTGCCGGATTGAAGAGAATAAAAGTACCTAGGATTAAAATAATTGATTTTAAATTCATGACAATAGTGTTACTAGGGAAATAGAAAAAGTAAGATATAAAATATTTGCATAACTGATTTAACGCTTGCCTCTTTTTGCGTGTGGCTATAACAGGAGTAATGAAAAATGAGAACATACGAGTTCACAATTCGGAGATAGATGATCTCATGATATTTTTGTAGTTATTTTTGGGATATGTAGTGCAGCCTCTCTTTTTGCCATTTGTTTTGTAAACCTCGCTCGTCACTTCTCGAATCGAAGAAAAACCTTTCCAACCTAGCCCCGGGCGCAATGAGCTCCTGCGAATGGAGCACGGGACCGGGGGTGAATACGAAGCAAGATCCTATCGCTCCAAAATCTTTTTTGCATGACCAAACTCATAGTGGCTTCTTCGTTTTGATAAGTACTTAGAAGTTAGGGTAGTGCGGTTACCGAGGCTGGGCTCATTACCTCTCTCTGCTTACAAATTACCCAAAAAAAACACTTTGAAAAACCACCGCCCGCATATACATTTGTCCGACCTAAACCAAAGCTGTGTTTAATTGTTCCATTTACAGAAACCCCTTTTCGCAGCTGATTTTGAAGAAAATATAACTACTTATGATTGCATCGCTTAAAATATTCTACACTTCTGTTGGCCGTAAAATGGTCATGGCTCTGACCGGATTGTTCCTTTGCCTTTTTCTCTTAGAACATCTTTATGGTAACTTGTTGCTATACAAGCTGGACGGAGGTGAAGCCTTCAATGAATTCTCCCATTTTATGGCGGGAAACATGATCATAAGAACCATTGAAATCGGACTTTTCGCCGGTATCCTTATTCATGCAATTGATGGTTTATTTCTGACTCTTGCTAACAGAAAAGCCCGTCCGGTTGGATATGCTGTCAGTCATCAGTCTAAAAACAGTACCTGGTTCAGCAGGAATATGGGCTTGACGGGTTCTTTGATCTTTGTATTTCTGATCATCCATATCCGGACATTCTTTGTTCCACACCGTATTGGTACTCCTGAAAATGCAATGTCATTTGATGTTGCTTATGCATTCCAGACCAACTGGTATGCGGCATTGTATCTTGTTGCAATGGTTATTCTCGGGTTTCACTTGAATCATGGATTTCAGTCTGCATTTCAGACGATGGGCTGGAACAATCACAAATTCAGCAAAACAATTAAATCTGCCGGAACCATCTATGCATTAATTATGATGATCGGTTTCGCTTCATTCCCTGTTATTTTCTACTTCGATCTGTTCGGAGCAGCAACCAATATGGGCGTTAAATAATATCATTCATTTTTTAGGTCGATAAAAAAGATCATCACCATTATGAGCAAATTAAATTCCAGAATTCCGGAGGGCACACTCGATAAAAAGTGGACAGATTACAAATCAAAAGTTCGTCTTGTTAACCCTGCAAATAAACGCAAGCTTGAGATCATCGTTGTAGGTTCCGGTCTTGCCGGAGGTGCTGCCGCTGCAAGTTTAGCAGAGATGGGCTATAGTGTAAAATGTTTTTGCTTTCAGGATAGTCCACGTCGTGCACACAGTATTGCGGCTCAAGGCGGGATCAATGCTGCCAAGAATTATGCAAACGATGGCGACAGCGTTTATCGTTTGTTTTATGATACAGTAAAAGGTGGTGATTACCGTGCACGTGAGGCAAACGTGCATCGCCTGGCAGAGATCAGCACTGCGATCATTGATCAATGTGTAGCACAAGGTGTTCCATTCGCCCGTGAATATGGCGGTTTGCTTGACAACCGTTCATTTGGCGGTGTTCAGGTGTCGCGTACTTTTTATGCACGTGGACAAACAGGACAACAACTTTTGTTAGGAGCTTATAGCGCAATGTCACGTCAGATCGCAAAAGGAAATCTGAAAATGTATAACCGTCACGAGATGGTTGAAGTGGTGAAGATAGATGGCAAAGCACGTGGTATCATTGCAAGAAATTTAGTGACCGGAGAAATTGAACGTCATTTCGGTCATGCAGTTATTTTAGCAAGCGGTGGATACGGAAACGTATTTTATCTTTCAACAAATGCCATGGGTAGTAATGTAACTGCTGCATGGAAAGCATACAAGCAAGGCGCATTTTTCGGAAATCCTTGTTTCACACAAATTCATCCAACGTGTATTCCTGTTTCAGGGGATTATCAATCGAAACTTACACTGATGAGTGAAAGTTTACGGAACGACGGTCGTGTATGGGTGCCTGCTGCAAAAGGGGACAAACGTAAGCCGGAAGAAATTCCTGATACGGAAAGAGATTATTACTTAGAGCGTCGTTATCCTGCATTCGGAAATTTAGTTCCGCGTGATGTGGCTTCACGTGCAGCTAAACAGGCTTGTGATGAAGGAAGAGGAGTTGGTCCAAGCGGACTTGCTGTTTATCTTGACTTCCGTGATGCTATCAATCGTTTAGGAAAAGATGTGATCAGCGAACGTTATGGAAATCTTTTCGAAATGTATGAGAAGATCACCGGCGATGATCCTTATAAAACTCCAATGAGAATTTATCCGGCAGTTCACTATACAATGGGTGGATTGTGGGTTGATTATAATTTAATGACAACAGTTCCAGGATTGTTTGCACTTGGAGAATGTAATTTCTCTGACCATGGTGCGAATCGTTTAGGTGCATCGGCTTTGATGCAGGGACTGGCAGATGGTTATTTTGTGATACCTTATACGATCGGTGATTATCTGGCTGATGAGATCCGTAATCCTGCTACACCAACTTCACATCCTGCATTTGAAGAAGCAGAAAAAAATGTGAATGATAGAATTGCGAAACTGAAATCGGTCAATGGTAAGCAAACTGTTGAAGATCTTCATAAGAAACTTGGAAAGATCATGTGGGATTACTGCGGTATGGCACGTAATGCTGAAGGTCTTAACAAAGCATTGGGTATGATCAGAGATCTGAAAAAAGAATTCTGGTCTGATGTAAAAATTCCCGGTGACATAAATGAATTCAATCCTGAGTTAGACAAAGCAGGCCGTGTTGCCGACTTTATCGAGTTAGGGGAGTTAATGGTAACGGATGCATTGATGCGTGCAGAGTCATGTGGCGGTCACTTCCGTGAAGAATCTCAAACAGAAGACGGTGAAGCAAAACGCGACGATGAAAATTTCGCTTTCGTTGCTGCCTGGGAATATACCGGCGAAGGAAGTCCTGCTGTGTTGAACAAAGAAGATCTGGTTTTTGAGGAAGTTCATCCAACACAACGTTCTTACAAGTAATTGGTGAGTAGTAATTGGTAAGTGGTGTGTAGCACTGCTTACTTTATTACTATAAAAAGGTGAGTAGTAATTGGTAAGTAGTGAGTAGCACTACTTTCTTTATTGCTTGTGAATTACTTCTTGGAAATGGTAAGTAGTAGTCAGGACTACTTTATTAGGTGTGAATTGCGTCTTATTTCAATTTATTAAATGAAAAATTAAAAAATAGAGGGAAATGTTGAATTGAAAATGGTAGAATAATATTTGGATTGCAGTGCTAATTACCACTCACCACTTACTATTCACCAATCAACAGCATATATTGAGAGTAAAACAACGTTCATTGATAGTACATTTGAAATAAAGAATGTACGAAGGATATAAGGAGTTAGATGTCTGGAAAGAAAGCATGAAGTTAGTAGTTGAAATTTATCGACTCACTAAAAATTTTCCTGCGAATGAGAAATTTGGGTTAACGAGTCAAATGCAACGCTCTGCAGTTTCGATTCCTTCTAATATTGCAGAAGGATGGTCCAGGAACTACGATAAAGTATTTATTCAGTTTTTAAATACAGCTCAAGGTTCGGCAGCGGAATTGGAAACTCAACTTATTCTTACAGCTGAATTAAAGTTTACGAATGATGATTCAGTTTCAGAAATATTGAATTTGGTAATAAGGATTAAAAAAATGATACGGTCATTGATTCAAAGTATTCAAATAAAAATCAATGATAAATAATTAAATTGGAATTGATAGAGGTAGAATAGACGATTAGTGCTACTCACCACTCACCACTTACAACTCACTAAAAATGGAAACCATAAACCTCAAATTAAAAATCTGGCGACAAAAGAACAACACGACATCCGGTCGCTTTGAAATATACGATATGCCGGATGTGAGTACGCATATGTCGTTTCTGGAAATGCTGGATGTATTGAATGACCGGTTGATCAGAGACGGGAAAGAACCTGTAGCTTTTGATCATGATTGCCGTGAAGGTATTTGTGGGATGTGCAGTATGTATATCAATGGCCGTGCACACGGACCAATGCGGGGAACAACGACATGCCAGTTGCACATGCGTCATTTTCATGATGGTGAAACGATCACTATCGAGCCATGGCGTGCTGCTGCGTTTCCTGTTATCAAGGACCTGGTTGTCGATCGTTCATCTTTTGAAGAGATCATGCAGGCAGGTGGATATATATCAGTAAACACCGGAAATGCGCCTGATGCAAATAGTATCCCGATCGAAAAATCTAAATCTGATGAAGCGTTTGATGCTGCAGCATGTATCGGATGCGGAGCATGTGTTGCTAGTTGTAAGAATGCTTCAGCTATGCTTTTTCTTTCTGCAAAGGTTTCTCAGCTTGCATTACTGCCACAAGGTGATCCCGAACGTCGTGAGCGGGTATTGAACATGGTTAAAACACATGACGAAGCAGGTTTTGGAAATTGTACAAATACCGGAGCATGTGAAGCTGAATGTCCGAAAGGAATTTCGATTTCGCATATTGCCAGGTTGAACAGAGAATATTTACGGGCCGGGGTTTCGAAGGAGTAATTTGTAAATCAACCGTTGGATATCATTTACCAAACAAGAGGAACCTTTTTTAAATCAATTCCTGATTAATTTAATAGCCCTGTATGGCCGTCCTGTGAATTGCCGAATCGGTAAATCAGGCGAATGAAAAATTGCATATTTTTTAAAAATTAATTTCAATATCAAGGCCTACGTGTACATCACATGCCGCCCCTACGGGGCTAATGTGTATTTAGCTGTCACTGCTACAAACAGGTCGCCCCTCTGGGGCTAACATATTGAAAAAATGATTTAAAACATTTTACATGTAGCAAATCGTAACTACGAATTACTTCTTGCTAATTG
>JBMQEM010000182.1:0-14082 GCA_049363815.1 Bacteroidota bacterium | reverse complement strand
AGATTCAAAGTTCAAGGTTCAAGGTTCAAGGTTCAAGGTTCAAGGTTCAAAGTTGGCTTCGTAGTTGCCCACTAAGCCAACTTTGAACTTTGAACTTTGAACCTTGAACTTTGAACTAGAAGGAATAAGTTATCCCCGCCAGCATATTAAATCTCTCCGACGGATAATCATTCCAGTAGTAATATCTGGCGAAACCAAGATTATTGAAGTTAGCGAAGACAGATAAAATCTTGGAGTAACGATACTCCAGACCCAGATTTCCATCAACATAACCTTTCACACTTTTCTCACTGAAGCCGTTCAATTCTTGCATTCTAACATAATAACTTCCGCGACCGAACAAAGAAGCTTCGACATACAACTTTTCGCGAAGATTGTATTTCGCGCTGAATTTAACTTCAGTATTCGGATGATGCCAGGCTTTTTGTGAAAAGTCAAGTGAATATTTGTACTGGTCGATATGAACAGATGCTTCAAACTTCTCTCCGGCACGGTAAGTCAATTCACCATGAATATTCAATACCTTTCCATTTGTATAAAGCGTATTGAATTTATTCGAAGAGACTGAATCATTATAATATAATTGCAACCTGTCGAAAGTAGTATACTTTACATAAGCAAGGAAAGAAACCCTTGAAGAGAAGCTGCCATTCATTCCGCCTTTCAGCTCGATCTTGTTAACTGTATTCAAAGGCTGAACTGTTGAATTAACGAATGGATTTTCCAACGCCATCGTAAGGAAATTATTCTTAACCACTCCTCCGCTTACGTTTGCAAAGAGATAGAAAATATTTTCAGCAACCGGCAATGAAAAATCAACTTTTGGGAAGAGGTGTATTTCCGATTCGAGGTTTTTCTCTAATGAAAGATCAACACCGAGATTTAACCGGGCTTTTTCATTTTTCAACTGAATCATAGGAACAATATTGATGATATGCCTGCTGAGATCTGCATTGCTGCTGAATGTTTCATAAGACGCTCTTGATTTTCTGAAGTAATCAAAAGAAAGATCTGTTTTCAGATAAAAGCTTTCCATATCCTTCCCAACAAAGCCATGAACGCGAACGTCACTTTCATTCACTTCGTATTTATCACTAACAGAATTCCAGTCAATGCCTGCAGAATAATCAATCTTATCGCGTTTTAAATGATTGGAAGCAAAATTTAGTTTCAATCCAAAAATATTGAATCGTTGTGCGATCTGATTTTTATCAAGAATAGAATCTTCACTGTTATAGCCATAATAATGAACGGCATTCCGGTCAAAATTAAACTCGCCATTAAACACTTTATTATCGAGCATGTACTTTCCATATACACCGCCATGATTTTTGCTGTATCCGGCAGGTCCTACGCCTTTAAGTCCTGGCGAGCCGGAATGATGTCCAAGAGCCAGTCCCAGTGAGCCTGTCTTAGAACGCAAGGCATTCACATACAATTCACCGTTGTAAATTGAATAATTTCCCAGTCCAAGTTTGATATAGGATCTGTATAATTTTGTAAGCGGTTCATCTTTGATCTTTACTGCCTTTATCGTACTGGTTTCATATGATGTCTCCGCTTTTTGTGACCTGATCGTATAATTCATTTCAGGTGGGTTAGTTGAAGTCGTATCACCTTCCGGGGTATCAGAGATCTTCGCAGACTCTGCCAGGATGGGCCGGTAATCCTTTACGATAATATATGTTTCATCACCCAGATCTTCCTTTGCATCAGTGGGCTTTTTAGGCTCATCTGTGCTTTGCGAAAACAAACTGAAAGGCGAAACGCAAAGTGCGGCAATCAAAAAATATTTATTCATTTTTTTCATCTTAGTCATTATCCCTTTCATTATTTCTTATTGTCGATTTCTGTTGAGTCCTCAAGCTGCTCATCATCGCGTAATTTATTTTCCATTTCCTTACTTTTTTCAGGAACAGAAATTGCAGCGAGTTTTTCTGACGCAATTGCTTTCAGATCATCCGGATCATTAACATCCTTCTCATAATTTGCAACGATACTTTTATAAGTTTCTTTTGCCTGGAACGTATCGTTCTGTGCAACATAATTATCCCCCAACAGAATGAATCCCTTAGCGATCCAGTAATCGTATGAAGGAACCTGTTTCTGTATCTCAAAAATAAGCTTGGTTGATTCCTTGTAATTTGCAGTATGATATTCAATTGCAGCGAGCAGGTATTTGCTTTCCGCTGTCATTTCACTATTCGTTCGCTTTGCAACGATGGACAATTCAGATTTTGCCGACCCGAAATCTTTTTTCTCAAAGTATGCACGACCTGTTACAAGATGTGCTTCATTGATGAGATCTTTATCAGTTGTGGTAGAATTCAGGATCTTTTGAGCAGCAGAAAGAGCTTTTGCATTATCATTCATTTTAGAAGCAGACCGCATTTGTCCGGAATAAGATGCCATAATATTTTCCTTCACTTCTGCAGTTCCTTCCAGGGCTTCAAACTGTACAAAAGATCGCTCATAATTTTTCAGTCTGTAGTTAATGACAGCAGCATTGAGCAATGATTTTTCTGTAATGTTAGTTTTTGGCTGCTCAACAACATATTCAAATCCCGGAAGAGCTTCCTGATATTTTTTTGCCTTATACAGACAATCAGATTTGTAATAACTTGCACTTAATCTGAAGATAGCATTCGGGAATTTTGTCATATACTTATCGAATTCACGGATGGCAACATCACAGTTCCCTTGTGTATAAACAAGCTCTGCAGCCTCATAGGTTAAAGAATCTTCGGCTGCTTCAGACACATCGGCATTTGGGACATTTTTAACATAATTCAGGTAATCGTCAACCTTGTTCTGAGATACACTGATGTTCTTGATCTGAACAAGAGCTTCATGTGATTCGGATGTATTTGGATATTTCTGAACTATACGTTTATATGCAGCCATTGCCTTATCATCCTGCTTTGTATTGTAATAAACAAGAGCAGCACCCAACTCAGCTTTTCTGAAATAAATACCATTAGGATATTCATTGATCACACGATTGAAATATTTCAAAGACAATTCAAAATTACCCTGGGCCATACATGCCTGACCGGCTTCATATAAACCATCGTCATAGTATACAGACTTCGGATATTTCTCAAACAACTTCTGAAGTGTGTTTACTTTATCACCAAATTTTCCCTGTATACCCTGAATTGCTGCCTTCTGGTATAATGCATAATCGCTCGATTTAGCATTTGCAGATATTGCCTGGTTATAATATTCCATGGCACTTGCCTGATCCTTCTGAATAAAATAACAATCAGCTAGACGTAAAACTGCATCATTATATCTGGAAACATCAGTATGCATTTTATCTTTCACATATTTCCGGAAAGCATTAAGGGCTTCCGGAAAATTTTCCATTTTGTAATAGGAATATCCGATATTATAATTTGCCAGATTGTATCGCTCACTTTTCAATGCAGCAGGTGTAAGTAGAAAAGCATTGTATGCTTTAATAGCATCTTCATAATCTTCCAGCTTATATTGTGCTTCTCCTGTCCAGTAATTTGCTTCAGCGACAAGATTCTGGTCGTTGGGATACTGTTGTGAAGCTTTAAACAGTTGTATTGCTTCTTTCGTATTATTATCCATGAACAATTCAACCCCTCGGTAATAACTTACTTTCTGATATGCAGTTTTTATATTCTGGGTTTTGTTCTTTATTCCATCCAAAGCAGTAATTGCATCCTTATAATTTCTCGTATTCATATAAATAGTGATCAGCATTTCATTAGCCTGATCGTTATATGTGCTCTGCGGAAAATCTTTCATGAAGTTCCTGAATGATGTAAGGGCAACATCCTGAAACGACAGTTCGTAAGACAATTTGGCAAAATTAAATGAAGATTCTTCCTTGATGGAGTAATCGAAATTCATTTTAGCAGCAGACTGAAATGCAGTCCGTGCAGAACGTTTGTTTCCAAGTTGCAACTGACAATCGGCCAAGTGATAATAGGCATTCTGAGAAAGTGTATCATCTGTTCCGATCGCTTTTTGAAAATACGTTACTGCTTTTGTAAAATCTTTGGTACGATAATAAGAAAATGCAAGAGCGTAGTAATCGCTTCTGTTCACATTTGGAGAATTCTTTTCGTAGTCGAGCAAATATGGAATCGCTTCCTTATAACTTTCTTTCCTGTAGTATGATTCACCAACCATTCTTCCTATCTCAATTCCGTTCTTTGTTGCAGAAGTATCAAGCACAGATGGAGCGTATTTTACGACTTCATCATATTTTTTCTGACGGTAATAGATCTGAGTGATATAATACGGAGCAACGGGAGCGAATGCCTCCGAATCTTTCAGTTTCAGAAAACTTTGCAGAGCCGTTTCATAATTTTCACTTACAAATGCAATATGTGCGTAGTAGTATTGTGCAGCACTTGCGTATTTTGAATTACCATCTTTCATCAGATAAAAAGCTTTTGATGCTTTATCATACTCTGATGTCATGTAATAAGAATATCCGATCTTAAAATTCACTTCATCTTTTTTCTCTGCTGAAAGATCAGATTGATCAACTTTTGCAAGATATTCAATTGCATTTTTGTATCGTTTCAATCTGTAATAATAGATTCCCAGATCATAAACGGCCGGCTGATAATTGGAACTGGCAGGATATTTTTCAATGAAGTCGAGTAACAGATACTCTGCATCCTTATTGAAAAGTTCAGAAGCGCATTTTGCAACGAAGTATGCGGAATTGGAAACAACATCGTAAGAGAGATGATCTTTCGATTGAAGTACATTCATGAAGAGCTTTTGAGCTGCGCCATACTTCTGTTTTTCCAACAGGTCAAGTCCTTGCCGGTATTCTCTTTCCGGATCCTGATAGATGGCTGTTTGCTGAGAAAACGCCTGGAGGGAAAGAAGTATCAGCAGAACTGAAAAAATTCTTGTCATTGGTTGTAGGTAAATTTCGGTGTAAACGGTAATTCTTTCAAAATTATTGCAAACACCCGTCTACACTGGTTTTTTCATAGTGTAGTTACGAACATAGTTTTAAACACGGCAACAATTTTAAAAATGCAAAGTATAAGGTTGCTAATATCAGATATCAGGAAAGAAACCGACCTCTTTCATTCTCCTGTAAAATTTTTGTCTCAAGTACATCGTTGCCCGTCAACTACATACTTAGGTAAATAAATTGATACGGAGATTGAATTGAAAAACAGGACTTCGTCAGTCTTTAGCGGACTTTCACCAAAAAAACCAATAAAATGAGACCAGGATTTAGAAACTTCGTAATGGTGATCAGCTTTTTGAGCCTCATCAGCTTCAGTTGCAAGAAAGAAAAAGAGCAGGAAGCTTTAGAATTTGACACTCAAACGGCGCAGGACAACGCTCTGGCTGAAGGTGTTTTCAATGATGTGAACAATATAGCAAACCAGGCGATCAAGAATGGTTCAGGGGGCTTAACCACCTACCGTTTTACGGATCAGTCGGCTACGTTTCTTAGTTCCTGTGCAACAGTTACGATCACTCCGGATTCAACCGGAACTGGTGGACTGGCAAGTGTGGACTTTGGAAGTACGAATTGCCTTTGTCTGGACGGGCATTATCGTCGAGGTGTGATCAATTTCACATTTACAGGACAATATAGTGACTCCGGTACAGTCATTACGACTGCATTCGACAACTACTTTGTCGGAAAAGATACCACACTGATGTTTGAAGTTACGGGTACAAAAACAGTGACCAATTTCGGAACAAACAATGCCGGTCATATTTACTTTGGAATTTCAGTAGATGGTCAAATCATCGATTCACAAGGAAGAACGATGGACTGGACGTCTTCACGTTTTCGTGAATGGATAGCCGGTGAATCAACCACAACCTGGCTTGATGACGAATACCTGATCACTGGAAGTGCCAATGGAACTAATTTTGAAGGAAATTCATACACTGTGAACATTACACATGCGCTTGACATAGACTTTAGTTGTTACTGGATCAAGGAAGGTACATTTGACCTTACACCAAGCGGAAAAGCAACCAGAACATTTGATTACGGTCCGGGAGTTTGTGACAACCAGGCATCCGTTACCGTAAATGGACAAACATTTCCGGTAACATTACGTTAATAAAACGGTTAAAGAAATTATGAAAAGGCCTTCCGGAATAGTTCGGAAGGCCTTTTCATTTTGTACTTTTGCACCATGTATATTTTGAAAGTAAAAGGCACTGCAAAGATTCCCGATTATGTACAATTGCGTGATGACAATTTTACATTGTTGGCATACTTCCGGGTGGACAGACCCGAGAAGGCGATCGTTAAGGCAGGATTAGGCGATCACGAGAAAGAAATAATTGAATTCATAGGCGAATTACCTTTCGGTAAAATTCAAAAACTACCTTTTTAATAAAAAAATATGCAAGCTGAAACTATACTGGATATTGCAAATGCAAATATTTTTCAATCTAATAATCTTGTTCTTTCCAATGTACAACTGAAGATCGATAAAGGTGAATTTGTTTACCTAATAGGAAAAACAGGAAGCGGAAAAAGCAGTTTGCTGAAAATGATCTACGGTGACGTTGAACTTTTGCAAGGAACAGCAGGTGTTGCAGGATTTCAGTTGAACCATATTAAATCAAATCAGGTACCATATTTAAGAAGAAAACTTGGAATTGTATTTCAGGATTTTCAGTTACTGACCGATCGCTCCGTCAATTCAAATTTACTTTTTGTATTACAAGCTACCGGCTGGAAAGATAAATTGAAAATAAAGGACCGTATCAACGAAGTTTTAGAAAAGGTAGGTTTGTCAACGAAAGGTTTCAAAATGCCGCATGAACTTTCAGGAGGCGAACAACAACGCGTTGTGATTGCAAGAGCATTGTTGAATCATCCTGAAATGATCCTTGCTGACGAGCCTACAGGAAATTTAGATCCTGAAACTTCAGAAGGGATCATGAAACTTTTAATTGAGATCGGAAAAACCGGATGTTCTGTTTTAATGGCTACACATAATTACACCTTGATCGAAAAATTTCCGGCACGGATAATCAAGTGTGAGAATGGGAGATTGTTTGATTCGAAGGGTTGAAAAGTGTTTTATCCCCGTATGGATTCCTGCTGATTATCTGGGTATTTTAAGACCCTGACAAATAAATTTTCAGCAAACCTGTTAATGATTTTTTCTCCCGCAGATCCCGCAGAATAAGGCGCAGATAAGGGCGCAGATAGTGTTCGTCCAAATTATACCAGGTCGTTTTACTTGCAATTGCAATGAATAATTGGAACACAAGATCTGCGATTTTATCTGCGCCTTAATCTGCGGGATCTGCGGGAAAAAACATACAGTACTTTAATTTTCGCAGAGATCTCTACGTCCTTTCTACGTATTCTAAGTTGCAATTATTGCTTTAAGCCAGAAAACTCATTTAAAAGAGAATAGAATATTGGAAAGACGACGAGCATAATAAGAAGCCCCCGTAAGATTATAACCTGCGTTTGATTTGACATTTTCCCTTTAAGTGAAAAATAGATAACAAGATTCAGAACAACTGCAAATAGTATATTCGCACATAACCCATAAATTAAATATGGAATAATTAATTGTTTAAAGTCTAAAATTGGGTGAATTAATTTCAAAGAAATGGAAATCAAAATTAATCCGATCAATAAAGAAACGTTTAATTTTAGAAAGAAGTGCGCGTTGATTCTGAAATCCATTCTGATAAATAAAAAGCAATTTAAAAAAAATTATTTAATAAAAATTGCACTTATTAATTTCTTGGCACCACTTTGATTGGAGAAATTTTGCTCCAGGATTTTTTTTCGCTTTGTTATTAATTCATCAGGAAAATTCTTCTGCTCATTTACCTCTGAAATTCTCTTTTTCATTTCAATGGCAGTATCAGCAATTTCACAAAGCGATCCCAGTCCTGTATTTACAACCATAGGAGTATTCACTATACAATGTTTTCCCAGAAAAAGTGCGGCAAGCAATTTCAGCTTAATGCCTGTAGCTTGAAAAGTCGGAAGGATGTTGCATTTCGCCTTTGCAATCAACTCATAGATTTTTTCAGGAGAACAATTCTGGACCAGGGTTACATTTTTCGATCCTGCAACTGCATCCTGTAATTCAACGGATGGTTTGCTTCCGGCAATGACCAGCTTAAAAGGAATGTCATTGAACACTTCCTTAATAAGAAACTGTGCAGCTTCATTGTTCTCACCAACAGAAAGATTCCCGTGATAAAGAAAAAAGTCTTCCTTCTCTTCCTTAATTGAAACAGCACTGAAAGGATGGAATGCCGGTAAATACTGAACTTTTTTTGACAGTAATTTAAAATGCTCCTTGTCTGAAGGTGAAATTGCAAAAACACATACGGCTTTTTTCAATATACTTTCATACTTCAAAAGTTTTCCAGCTTCATTGTAAAAATAATACCGCTTGAAAATATTTTTTTCAACCTTGGCAAGATTTGAGTAGTAATCGTGTTCAACATTATGCGTCCTGACATAAAATTTTTTGTCTTTCAATTCAGGATCATTCATAAGGAAAGTTGTATGTAGACCTTCCATCAGAACAGGAGAGTTGTCTTTCAGAAGCCTTTCTTTTAATAGGTCTGAGCTTCGCGTCAGAACAATATATGGCAGCGTATTAAATAATAGTGATCTAGAATTTTTTCTTGGATAATAGTAAACTTTATCTGCAAATTTCTCCAGTTCCCTTTGTTCTGTTCTGCCATATTCAAAGCAATGCAGCGTGATCTTTAATCCTGCTTCATGCAGTGCTTTCAGTTTAAAAAACACATCGATCACTCCGCCATAATCGGCAGGATATGGCACATCAAAAGAAATTATGTGTAAATGTTCAGATGACATTTCTGAAAATATCTAGTAATTTTTTTTCTTCGTTTTCCCAGCACAATTCCATCGCTGCAAATTTGAGATTTTCTTTCCACAATTCAAGTTGATTTTCGTCTGAAAGCATTGAAACCATTGACTTTCTGAGGTCATCAATTGAAAGTGACGGAGTTATTATTCCGATTGAATATTGTTCAATGATCTTTCTTACTTCGGGCAGATCAGATGCAAGCACCGGGAGTCCGGCTTGAATATAATCGAAGAGTTTATTGGGAAGTGAATATTTATAATTGAGGTTGGAATCTTTGTCAAGTGAAATTCCGAAATCTGCAAGTGAAGTATACTGATAAAGAATTTCCATTGGTTGTTTAGGAAGAAAAAAAACTTTCTTCTGCAGACTCAGAATTTCTGATTTTTGCTTTAAGTTATCAATAACATCTCCACCACCGATAAAAAGTAACACAGCATTTTCCACACCCGCAATAGCTTCAATGGCTTCTTCTGCACCTCTGTCAATATTTATTCCGGCTCCCTGAAATAAGAAAATCTTTTTATCAGCCGGTAATCCAAGATCCGACTTCTTCAAAGGTGAGGTCTTCAGTTGGGAACGGAAAGGAAGATTTCTCACAACCTTTACATCAACATTATATTTCTCCCTATATATTGAAGCTATCGATTCATTTACGGTAAAGACGTTTTTCAATTTTGGAAAAATAAATTTCTCAATTGCCAGCCAGATCTTTTGAATCCGAGGCCTTTTCACGAGTTCAGGAACTTCCGTAAAATACTCATGGCTATCATAAAAAAGTGCAGATTTTTTTATAGTTGAAACAAAAAAATTCGGCAACAAAGTGTCAAGATCATTGGCGACCAACACATCAGCTTTATTAAATAACAGGAAGAAGAAGAGCCGGATATTGTAAAGTGCATAGAAAAGCGGACCGGTTTCAATACCCAGATCAAACCGTTTGGTTTCATACTCTCTGGCGGGCATATCCATTGACCTGCGCATCCTTCTCCCTACAAGTATGACCTTCAACCCTTTAGAGTGTAAGGCGGAAGCAGTTCGGTGAACCCTTTGGTCGGTGACCAGATCACTGACAACTGAAATTATAACTCTTCGAGGCACCGGCATTTGTATGGCAAGTAAATCAAAAAAACGGACTTTTCCATTTTGTGGAAAAACGCAAAAAGAGTAGCTTTGTTTACTAACAAGGAACATGAAAAAACAGTCATATTCAAACCACAGAAAGTTCAGCTTCCTGTTTCACGGAATCCTCTTTTTGGTGGTTTTCCTCGTTTTTATTGGTTCACTGATAAATCTGATCGATAATCTGGACGAAGCTGAAAAGGTCTTACCTTCTTTACTGATCGTTGGGATAGCAGTTTGTCTGATAATGATAACCTATTTCCTTCGTTTGTTTGCGGTCAGGTTACAGGACAGAATCATAAGGACTGAAGAAAGTTTGCGGCATTTTCAGTTGACGGGAATTCCGCTCGACAGCAGGTTAAATATGAAACAAATCATTGCTTTGCGTTTTTCACCGGACAGTGAATTTGTTGAACTTTGCAAAGAAGCTGTTGAAAAGCATCTGTCAGCAACAGAGATTAAAAAATCAGTTTCAAGATGGAAGGGTGATTATCACCGCATCTGATGACAACAATCATTTCTCAGGTGAAATGATTAATTTAATTTTAAAAAAACAAATTCTATGCAAATAAAGTCACAGGAAGAATTGGAGCAAAAATTTCAGGAGCGGATTGATCGCGGTGAAATTATCGAACCGAAAGACTGGATGCCGGAACGCTATAGAAAGCAATTGATCCGCATGATGAGCCAGCATGCACATTCAGAAGTTGTTGGTATGTTACCGGAAGGCAACTGGATCACACGCGCACCAAGTTTAAGACGTAAAGCTGTTCTACTGGCAAAAGTGCAGGACGAAGCCGGACATGGTTTGTATATCTATAGCGGAACTGAAACATTAGGAATCAGTCGTGATGAAGTGATGGCAGATTTCCTGACAGGTAAAGCAAAATACTCTAGCATTTTTAACTACCCTACTCTGACATGGGCAGATATCGGAGCAATTGGATGGCTTGTTGATGGAGCAGCAATTGTAAATCAGACAGCATTGGCAAAAGGGTCTTACGGTCCGTATGCGAGAGCGATGGTAAGAATCTGTAAGGAAGAAAATTTTCATCACAAGCAGGGTTATGAAATTCTTGCAACATTGATGAAAGGTTCGAAAGAACAAAGAGAAATGGCGCAGGATGCAATGAATCGATTCTGGTGGCCGGCATTGATGATGTTTGGTCCTTCCGACAATAATTCACCAAACAGCGCAGAATTGATCCGATGGAAAGTTAAAAAATACAGTAATGATGAATTGCGTCAGCGATTTATTGACAGGACAGTTCCGCAGGCAGAAAACATTGGTCTTATCATTCCCGATAAAGATCTGAAATGGAATGAGGAGACACGTAATTATTCTCACGGCGAGATCAACTGGGAAGAATTTTACAATGTGATCAATGGCCGGGGGATCTGTAATAAAGAAAGAATGAAAGCCCGTCGAGAAGCACATAACAATGGTTCATGGGTTCGTGAAGCGGCAAGTGCGTACGCAAGAAAAAAAGCATCCAAAACAATTGCAGCATAAATAAATTATAAAAATATGAGTTCATCAGAATGGCCACTATGGGAAGTCTTTACGCAAAAACGTGCAGGTCTTCCGTTTGAACATGCAGGAAGTGTTCATGCACCCGATAAAGAATTTGCGCTTCAGAATGCCCGCGATATCTATACAAGAAGAGGTGAAGCAACATGCCTCTGGGTCGTACCTGCTGAAGCAATAGTTAGCTCCATGCCTGAAGATGCCGGCTCATTCTTCGATCCAAGTAATGACAAGATCTATCGTCATCCGAATTTTTACAAAACACCGGGTGCCAGTTTCGAATAACAATCAGAATCAATATCCACCACCATGTCTGAATTAAAGAATAAAATTGCCGAATACTCCTTAAGGATTGGAGATACAAGTCTGATACTTGGACAGCGCCTTGCTGAATGGTGCGGACACGGACCAATACTGGAAGAAGATATTGCACTTACAAATATTTCCCTGGATCTGATAGGACAGGCACGTTCATTTCTCACTTATGCCGGAGAGAATGAAGGATTGAATCGCAGCGAAGATGATCTGGCATTTTTCAGGGAGGCAAGAGAGTACAAGAATAAATTAATGGCAGAACAACCAAATGGTGATTATGCTCAGACGATGATCCGTCAGTTTTTCCTTAGTGTTTATCAGTATTATTTTTTTACTGAACTGATGAAAAGCAAAGATTCAACCCTGGCTGCGCTAGCAGAAAAATCATTGAAGGAGGTGACATATCATGTCAGACATAGCAGTGAATGGGTGATTCGCTTTGGAGATGGCACAAAAGAAAGTCATGTTCGTACCCTTGAAGCGATCGATACACTCTGGAAATATACAGGAGATCTGTTCGAAACCGATCAGGTGGACAATGATCTTTTGAAAGAAGGAATTGCAGTGGACATGAAACTGGTTCTTTCAGGGTGGGATAAAAAAGTAAAAGAAGTTTTTGAAAAGGCCACACTGACAGTTCCTGAAGATAGTTTTATGATCGGTGGAAGTCTCAAAGGATTACACAGTGAACATCTTGGACATTTATTGTCGGAGATGCAGGTATTACCAAGGTCCTTCCCGGGCGTAGAATGGTGATCAATAAACAAAAATGTTAAGTACAAAATTTTCCGAGAAAGAAATTTATGATCTGATAGCGAGTATCCCTGATCCTGAAATTCCTGTGATCACTATTGAAGACCTGGGAATTTTGCGCGAAGTAAAAATCGAAGATGATAAAGTAAAAGTATTTATCACACCGACTTATAGTGGCTGTCCTGCCATGAAGGCAATTGAAAATGACATTGCAGGTATTTTAAGAAAAAATGAAATAAATTCTTTTGAAGTAAAAACAGTTTTCGCACCAGTATGGACTACAGACTGGATCTCTGACGAAGCGAAAGAAAAATTACGCAAGTACGGCATCTCCCCGCCTGAAAAAAGCAGTTCAGATAAAAATATTTTATTGAACAAACATGTTCGCTGCCCGCAGTGTAATAGTGAGAATACTGTACTGATCAGTCAGTTCGGATCAACCGCTTGTAAAGCACTATATAAATGCCAGGATTGTCTGGAGCCGTTTGATCATTTTAAGTGTCATTGATGTTATGAATTCGAATGTTTGAAATATTAAACACTAAGTGCACTAAGTGTTTAATATTTTTTACAAACTTTACTTCACTTGCCTTTAAACATTGGCTTCCGTTTTTCCAAAAAAGCTTTTACTCCTTCATTGTAATCATACGTTTGTCCCGCTTCGGCTTGGGTGACTTGTTCTTGTTGCAATTGGTTTTCGAAAGTATTGCTGAATGATTTATTTAATAACCGTTTAGTAAGTCCTAAACCTTTGGTTGGCATTTCAGAAAGCGTCTTTGCAGTTTGAAAAGCAACGGTTTGCAATTCAGCATCATCAACAGCTTTAAAGATCATTCCCATTTTCTCAGCATCTTCTGCAATAACTTTATCGCCAAGCATCATCAAAGCGGTCGCTTTCTGGAAACCGATCAAGCGTGGTAAAGTGTATGTTCCGCCGCTATCGGGCACTAATCCAATTTTACTGAATGCCTGAATGAAACTTGCCGACTTTGCCGCAAAAGTAATGTCGCATGCAAAGGCGATGTTGGCTCCTGCTCCTGCTGCTACTCCATTTACTGCGCATACAATTGGTTTTTCAATCATTCTCAAAAGAATGACGATTGGATTGTAATGTTCAGCCACGATTTTTTCTATGCCCGGTCCACTGGGATCGATCGCTTCAGACAGATCCTGTCCAGCGCAAAATGCTTTTCCTTCACCCGTAATATAAATTGCCCGAACGTTCTCATCCTTCTGCGCATTCTTCAGTGCGCTTTGAAGTTCAAGTGCCATTTCACGGTTGAAACTGTTGAATTTATCGGGACGGTTTAATGTGATTCTGGCAACGGAGCCTTCTAGTTGGTAGGTAATGAGCATGGGTGAAACATTTTATGAATAATGAGTGATAAATAATGTTGCGAAGGTGGAACCGGAAATCGCATTTTGCAAATACGAAAATAGCTAAGCTTTCGCACAATCCGAAATCAAATTTCATTTGAAATAAAAAAACCCGCCTACTAAGTGGCGGGT
>JBMQEM010000181.1:0-14147 GCA_049363815.1 Bacteroidota bacterium | reverse complement strand
GAAAATTATCGTCAACTCCGGGTGAGATGAAAGTACCTTTTTCATACATTTGGCACGTTTTTAGTAATCCCGAAAACCCGAAACAAAAAACAATCCACATAATATGAAAAAAGCAATTTACCTATTCGGATTCGCATTCCTATTCAACGTTGCTGCATATGCACAAGCGAATAATGCAATCCTTTTCACCGAAAATGGTGAGAAATTCCAGGTCATTCTGAATGGAATTTTACAAAATGCAACTCCTGAAACCAACGTAAAAATGACTCAACTGGTGGCTGATCATTACAAAGCCAGAATCGTTTTCGCCGATACAAAACTAGGTTTCGTTGATTTTAATATGTTTTTCAATGAAATGGGCTCAGAAGTTACATGGAATATAAAGCAGAACAACAAAGGCCAATATGTTACGCGTTATGTAAGCGCTGTTCCGATAGCACAGGCACCTCAAACTCCAACTTCTCAAACTGTAGTCGTTTATACAACAACGGCACCTGTTGTTCAACCGGCAGCTTCTTCTACAACCACTACTACTCATTCGCAAACAACAACTACAAATGGCGGCAGCGATAATATCAGTATCAACATGGGTGTAAGTGGAACTGATATGGATGGCAGCGGTGGTGGAAGTATCAGCATCAATGCTTCAGGTTTTGGAATGGACGATGGCGCTACAACTTCATCCAGCACGACTACAACTACTACAACTCATTCTTCAACAACTACTACTACAGGAACTGCTCCGGTTTATACCAACACTCCACCACCTGCTCAGGTAGTTTACGTACAGGGTTACAATGGCAAGATCGGTTGTCCGATGCCAATGAATCCAGCTGATTTTGGAGATATGAAAGAAACTATTCGTTCAAAAGATTTCGAATCCACAAAACTTACTATAGCAAAACAAGTTTTACAAAATAACTGTCTGACATCTCAACAAGTAAAAGAAGTTCTGACATTGTTTGATTTTGAAAGTACAAAAGTTGATTATGCAAAGTATGCATACGATCACACTTACGATCTTGGAAATTATTACAAGATCAATGATGCATTTGAATTCGAATCATCAGTTACTGATCTCAACAATTACATATCAGCAAAAAGATAATTTTAATAATACTAAAAACCCCGCCGGATAAGCGGGGTTTTTTATTTCCTATCTTTATCGACGAGTTCCAAAAGAAAAAAATATGTCAAAATATATTACCCTCGGTTCCATCTTCGCAGGCACAGCAGTAATCCTTGGAGCATTCGGTGCGCATGCTCTGAAAGAAAAACTGAGCATTCAGCAATTACAGGTTTTTGAGACTGGAGTCAGGTATCAGTTCTATCATGCTTTTGCAATTTTGATTCTGGGACTTTTGTCAGAACGATTTAATGTGCCATCATTAAATTACTCCTTTTGGTTCTTTTCGGCAGGAATTTTGTTATTCTCGGGCTCACTGTACCTATTGAGTACAATTGACATCAACGGAATGTCAGGAATCAAAAGCATACTTGGTCCGATCACCCCCTTAGGCGGATTGTGCTTCATTCTTGGTTGGATCAGTTTGATCATTGCTGTTAAAGGAAAATAAACAATACACAAAAAGAAATATTATGTCAAAAAGAATTCTCCTCTTATCGCTTGCAAGTTTTGTGTTCTTTGCATGCAAGTCAAATAAAGAAACTGCAACAGCCGCAGATTCAACCCAGACGACACAAACAAAAAACAATGAAGTTAAAACAGAACCTGTTATTAGTACTGCACCAACTGATACTCCAAAAACTAACCAAACTGTTATCCCGATTTCTACAGAACCTGATATTCTTAAGGTTGCTCCGGATGAAGATATTTATAGATTAACAGTTGTTTTTTTTTCCATTGGTTCCGGAACGGATAATAAGGCGATGACAGCGTTTGAGGATCTTATCAGCGATTTTGCTGTCAAATCAGGCAAGAACATCGACTACGAAAAAACCCCTTGGGGCCGGGAAGGTGAAACAGATTATTGTCTGCGTCTCAACGAATTAGACGCGGCAAGCCAGGCTGATTTCGTGAAACAAACAAATGAGACTTTAAAAAATGCAAAATGGGTTCATATTTATGAAAACCAGCCCTGTAAGCATAAACGAAAACGTTAAATTGGGGTTTCTGATAATTTTTCCCTTTCTTTGCACAACGTAAAAAAACACCTTACTCATGAACGAATTTGGCCTAAAAGCGAAGGATGCAACCATCGCTGACCTGGGTTTAAAAAATGTTGCCGACGCATACTGGAATTTACAGCCTGCAGAGCTTGTTGAAGAAACCATTCTGGGTGGTGAAGGTATGTTGACAAATACCGGAGCCCTTGCTGTTGATACAGGAAAATTTACCGGCAGATCCCCAAAAGATAAATTTATTGTTTGTGACGAGACTACTGAGAAATCAGTGTGGTGGGGCGACATCAACATCAAATTTGATTCTGAAAAATTTGATCGTCTCTATCATCGCGTTACCGGATATTTACAGGGCAAAACTATTTATGTCCGCGATGCTTATGCATGTGCTGATCCAAAACACAGACTGAACATTCGTGTTGTTACTGAATCACCGTGGGCAAATTTATTTGCGTACAATTTATTTTTACGTCCTACAAAAGATGAAATTCTCAATGCTGTAAAAGCAGAATGGACGATCATCTGTGCTCCCGGATTTATTGCAGATCCTAAAATTGACGGAACACGTCAGGGGAATTTTGCAGTATTGAATTTTACAAAAAAGATCATCCTTATAGGCGGAACTGCATATACAGGTGAGATCAAAAAAGGTATATTCTCTGTATTGAATTATGTTCTTCCACATGAGAAAAAGGTTTTATCGATGCACTGCTCTGCAAACATTGGTAAAGCAGGCGACACTGCCATCTTCTTCGGATTATCAGGTACAGGAAAAACAACTTTGAGTGCTGATCCAAACAGAGGTTTGATCGGTGATGATGAGCATGGCTGGGCAGATGATACTGTTTTCAATTTTGAAGGCGGTTGTTATGCAAAGTGTGTGAATCTTTCCAAAGAAAAAGAACCACAGATCTTTGACGCTATTAAATTCGGCGCATTGGTTGAGAACATTGAATTCATTGAAGGAACAACGATCGTTGATTACGATAATATCAGCAAAACTGAGAACACTCGTGCAGCGTATCCTATTCATCATATCGACAATGCAGTTGAACCATCAATTGCAGGGATTCCGAAAAACATTTTCTTCCTGACTTGTGATGCATTTGGTGTACTTCCTCCTATATCTAAATTAGATGCAGGTCAGGCTATGTACCATTTCATTTCAGGTTATACTGCAAAAGTTGCAGGAACAGAAGTTGGTGTTACAGAACCTACAACTACATTCTCAGCTTGTTTTGGAAAAGCATTTTTGCCATTGCATCCTACCAAATATGCAGAACTACTTGGTGAAAAACTGAAGAAACATAATGTGAATGTATGGTTAGTGAATACCGGCTGGTCCGGTGGATCATATGGTGTAGGTAACCGCATGAAATTATCGTTCACAAGATCGATGATCGCAGCAGCGTTGAATGGAGAACTTGACAAAGTTGAATTTGAGAAGATGCCGGTTTTCGGACTTTCAATGCCGAAAACTTGTCCAAGTGTTCCGACTGAAATTTTAAATCCAAGAAATACATGGGCAGATAAAAACGAATACGATGCAAAGATGAATACACTTGCTTCTTCATTCGTTCAGAATTTTGCTCAATATGCAGAATATGCAACTCCGGAAATTCTGAATGCAGCACCGAAATTAACAGTGAATGCATGACTGAATTAGAGTTAATATAATTTCAAAAACCTTCTTCCTTCGGAGAAGGTTTTTTTGTTTCTTGTCAGTTGTAAAAAATAATCGCGTGGATCTTTATTTCGGAAATATCAATTCAACAGGACAGATCATTCTGGAAGATGATGAATTCAGGCATTTGAAAGTTGTCAGGAAAAATGTCGGTGAAAAAATAATGATCACTGATGGCACCGGAAATATTTACACATCTGTCATTTCAGAGATCAATAAGCACGATTGTGTAGCTTCAATTGAGTCAACAGAAATTCAGGAGATCTCACGGCCACTTTTTCATCTTGCAATTGCTCCTACTAAAAATATCGACCGGATCGAATGGCTATTGGAAAAATGTGTTGAACTGGGTTTATACAAGATCTCATTTATTGCATGCCGGCATTCTGAAAGGAAAGATGTAAAGACAGAACGACTAAAACGAATTGCCATTTCTGCGATCAAGCAATCCGGCAAAGCGTTATTGCCTGTGATCAATGAAATGCAGCCATTCAATAATTTCCTGAAAACAGAGTTAGAGGAACAAAGACTGATTTGTGCAATGGAAGCGGGCCCCGAGAATCACATTAAACTCCTTCTGAAGCCTGGAAAAGATGCAGTCATTCTGATCGGACCTGAAGGTGATTTTCATGAAAGTGAAATTCTTGCAGCGAAAGAAAACGGTTTTGTATTAACGAGTCTGGGGCCTGAAAGATTACGGACAGAAACGGCAGCGATGGCGGCATGTGTTTATTTTAATTTCAACAAGCATGTGGGATTATAAATAACGCGTAAAAAATAAAACACTAAGGGCACTAAAATTTAGCACAAGAACACGAATGGGAAGATGTTCAAATAAGTGCACTTGTGACAAATTTTAGTGGTCTTAGTGTTAAAATAATTATATTACACTACCAATAGTTTATTACTATAATGAGAAACCTCATCTTCATCATCCTTGCACTTATATTTCAAAATGCAAAGGCTGCAGATCCATCGTTTAAGATTGCATTATTGAAATACAATGGTGGCGGTGACTGGTATGCAAATCTTGAAACTTCCTTACCAAATCTGATCACGTTCTGCAATACTAATCTTGGGACAAATATCAATCCTGAACAAGCGATCGTAGAAGTTGGCAGTCCGGAAATTTTCAATTATCCATTTCTTCACATGACAGGACATGGTAATTGGGTTTTGTCAAATGCTGAAGCAGAAAATTTAAGAAAGTATCTTGTCAGTGGCGGCTTTTTGCATATTGACGATAACTTTGGAATTGATCCTTTCGTCCGACCGCAGCTTAAGAAAGTATTTCCGGAACTTGATCTAGTAGAACTTCCATTCTCCTACCCTATTTACCACCAGAAATTTGATTTTCCGGATGGCTTGCCAAAAATTCACGAACATGAAGGAAAACCTCCGCAGGGTTTCGGATTAATTTATGAAGGCCGGCTGGTAGTTTTCTATAGCCATGAATGCGATTTAGGTGACGGCTGGGAAGACTACGATGTACACAAGGATAAACCCGAAGCACGGCAGAAAGCTCTTAAAATGGGCGCTAACCTGATCCAGTACGTTTTCAATCAGCAAGCGAAATAATTGAAAATTGTATTGAAATAAGATTCGGTTAAGATTAACCTATTTTTTTTGTCATCCTGAATAATATTTTCTTAATTGGCAGTATCATACACACAAACACACTTTACTTAACACATGACACTCATTATCGAAAAGCATCCGGATATTTCCCGGCTGTCCCACTGTTTCAAAAAAATTGAAACCCTTGCTAACGATCTAGGACTTGAAGTTGACGAATTGATCATTGATAAATTTAAAAAAGTTCGTACATCAGAAATTCAATCTCCGGAGACTCAGACAGAATTTGCTAAGTATAGAGCGAATTTGTTTCGGGAGAATGACTGGAAGGTCATATTTTAATTAATAACGAATAACGAATAACGAATAACGAATAATGGGGTTTCTACAGAGGTAGTTACTTTGATTTGGCTTTTGTTTTTTAAATACCTAATTCCAAATCACTACTGTCCGGTAAAAATCAAACTTTGCAATTTTGGTTAAAAATTATATTTGAAAATCAACTGTTCTCCGAATAATTTCTGGCGTGTCCCCCACATTTTGTTGACATACATCTTATTGGATCAGTGATAAAGCAGTTCATGTGTGTGGGAGTCCACGCGCTGCGCGAAATCATTTGAAAAGTTGAATCAGGGATGTAACCAATAATCGAAGATTTCAAATGATTTGGTGCGCGTGGTGGCCTTTTTTATTTCTCCCGATAGCTATCGGGATTTTGGCCAAACAAAAAAAGAAAAATAAAAGTAACGGCTTGAATTCAGGAAATTATTTTCAAATGAAAATAATTTTATCAGACAATAGCGATTTCAAATTACGAATTAAGAACAAAAAAAAAATCCCCTGAAGAACTTCTCCAGGGGATTTTCCATTAATGATATTTTCGAATTATTGAACTGCAGCTTTGAAAGAAGCGTCGCTGAACAATTTAATGAATTCACGATCTTCAGCAGCCATTGATTTCAATGAAGCATCTTTAGCGATCGCTGAAGTAAGGTTAGAAACAACACCTGAATTATCGCCTTTACGTGAAGAGATAACAGCTTTAAGGTACATTCCCATTGCTGTATCTTTATCAGGAGAAGCATCGATCGTACTCATTGCACCATCTTTGTCACCGGCTAATAATTTAGCTAAGGCAGCATTGAAACTATTTACTCCTGAGTAATGACTAACAGCAGCAGAATAGTTACCGTTACGGATGTCAAGGATTCCCATGTTCTCATTTACTTCAGGACCGGCAGCACTTGCTTCAGCATAAGCTGCAGCAGCGTTTGTACGGTCACCTTTACGGCTATAAACAGCACCCATGTTATTCTTAACGATAGGATTGCTTGGGTTCAATTGATCCGCTTTTGTAAACTGAGTCATTGCTCCATCAACATCACCTGTTGAGAAAAGAACCATTCCAACATTGTTTGCAGCTCTCCAGTCTTGTGGATAGATACGCTCAGCAGAACGATAGATAGAAAGTTTTTCGTTGTTATCAGTTGTCAATGTTGCAGCATAAAGAATCTCTTCAACACTTAATGAATCAGGATTTGATTTTGCAAGTGCTGTGATCTGCTCATCAGAACGGCCGATCTTTTCAGCATTGATCGTAATTGCAGAACGACGTAATTTTGGAAGTACACCCTCAGCGATCTCATCATAAGCTTTACCCATTTTCTTGATCTCCATTTCACGGGCTTCAGCATCTGAATTAGAAGCAACGATACGAAGGATCATATCTTTCTGTGGCATGCTTGAATTTTGCATCAATGCCTGGAATCCTGCCCAGTCTTCATTCGTAGTGCTACGAGTGAATAAAGAACTGTCTGCACTGATCTTGATACGCTCTTTTGGTTTACGGTCTTTGTTCATCATTTTCGTCATTGCATCTGCCATATATTTTGCAGAAGATTTCGAACGATTTTCAGCAAGATCAGTATTGATCTTTTCAGTTCCATCAGGGGAAGCATAACCCATGATGCTTACACCTTTTACAGAGTATGGAGCAACAGATAACGCTTTCATTGCACTGTCCAACATAGAAAACTGAACTTTATTATTGATATCACACTGTTTTACCTTGAAGTTAGGATTTACATTTGAAGTATTGATCAAATAGTAAATTCCGCCATCAAAATTAGCAGGAGTGATTCTTTGGAAAGCATCTTTTCCGACAACCGTCTTTTCATCAGCTTTTACCAAAAGGGGAGTAACGATAGTACCATCAGCAATTTTAACTGACCCGATTTCTTTCGTTGTCTTACCTTTTGTTCCAGTTGACTTAGCCATAACATCAGCGGCTTTCATATCAGGAGTGTAAGCGATCTTGTCAGTGTAAGTGAAACTTCCACCAGCTTTTTGGTTGATCTTAACACCGGCTGTTTGTGATTTCTCACCAACAATTGTGACTGATTTGTAGCTGTGTTCAGCTGTTGCAGATTTGATAACCGGAGTTACAGCAACATCTACTTTTTTAGCGAAGTACTTTGGAGGGTACGTACCCTTAACTGAGATAGCGACGCTGTCGCCATGGAGTTCTAGTGGATTAGGGGTTACTTCGTGTTTAACCTGGCTGTAGTTTTTGGCCATTTTCCCTAAGCCGTTACATCCAGCTACTGCTACTGCTAACAGCATGAAGGAGAGTGATTTAAGCTTATTCATTTCGAGTGGAGATAAAAATTAGTAGAGGTGAATTTTTTCGCAATATTGCAATTAATTTGTTTATAATGAAGGATTGTTAATTATTTTTTGAAGATCGTTTTCTCTCATTTTCATCAAGTATGATTTTCCTCATACGAATTGCTTTTGGAGTAACTTCCAGGTATTCATCTTTTTCAATGTATTCCATCGCTTCCTCTAAAGAGAAATTTATTTTCGGTGTAATTCTCACGTTATCATCACTTCCTGAAGCACGCATGTTAGTCAACTGTTTAGCACGTGTGACATTTATGACAAGATCTCCCGGACGGATACTTTCTCCAATTACCTGACCTGCATAAACCTCCTCAGCAGGATCAATAAAAAATCTGCCACGGTCTTGAAGTTTGTCAATTGAATATGCCGTCGTTTTACCTTTGTCCATAGATAAAAGCACACCATTAATACGTCCCGGTAAGTCACCTTTCCATGGCTCATACGCTTTGAACCGGTGGGCAATAATTGCCTCACCTTGTGTAGCTGTAAGCATACTGTTTCGGAGTCCTATCACCCCACGGGCAGGAATACTGAATTCAAGATGCAGTACATCTCCCTTTGGTTCCATGATCAGAAGTTCACCTTTACGCTGAGTTACCAGGTCAATTACTGACCCTGAAAATTCTTCAGGAACATTGACTGTTAACATCTCAATCGGCTCACATTTTACTCCATTGATCTCTTTCACGATTACCTGCGGCTGACCAACTTGCAATTCATATCCTTCACGACGCATTGTTTCGATCAGAATAGATAAATGGAGTACACCACGACCATATACATTATAAGCATCGGGTGAAGCAGTTTCTTCAACACGCAATGCAAGGTTCTTTTCAATTTCTTTATACAGACGATCACGTAAGTGACGTGATGTTACAAACTTACCTTCTTTTCCAAAAAACGGAGAGTTGTTGATCGTAAAGAACATACTCATTGTCGGTTCATCGACATCGATGGTAGGAAGAGCTTCAGGTGATTCAAAATCTGCAATTGTATCTCCGATGTCAAAACTATCCAGTCCAACGATTGCACAAATATCACCGGCCTCAACAAAAGTTTGCTTACTACGACCGAGTCCTTCGAAACTATGAATTTCTTTCACTCTTGATTTAAGGATAGTACCATCACGTTTCATCAACGAAACCGGCATACTCTCACGCATTGTTCCACGGAATACGCGACCAATTGCGATACGACCTACAAAACTTGAATAATCAAGAGAAGTGATCAGCATCTGAGGCGTTCCCTGGCGAACATTTGCCGGAGGACAATAATCGATAATTGTATCAAGTAAATCAGTGATATCTTCTTTTGGAGTCTTCCAGTCAGTACTCATCCAGCCTTGTTTGGAAGAACCGTAAAGTGTTGGAAAGCCTAATTGTTCTTCTGTTGCTCCAAGGTTATAAAACAAGTCAAATACCTGTTCGTGAACTTCGTCGGGGCGACAATTTTCTTTATCTACTTTATTGATCACTACAATCGGCTTTAAACCTAATGCAAGTGCTTTTTGAGTAACGAATCGAGTCTGAGGCATTGCACCTTCAAAAGCATCCACTAAAAGCAAAACACTGTCAGCCATTGTCAGTACACGCTCCACTTCACCACCGAAATCGGCGTGACCAGGTGTGTCTATAATGTTGATTTTTACGTCTTTGTATCTGATTGAAACGTTTTTGGCAACGATTGTGATTCCACGTTCACGTTCAAGGTCGTTATTATCAAGAATCAGATCATCAGTCGCCTGATTATCACGAAAAAGTTTGGCTTGATGCAGCATTTTGTCAACCAGGGTCGTTTTACCGTGGTCAACGTGGGCAATAATGGCAATATTTCTGATTTGCATGTAGTTATACCGCTTTCTAAGTTAAGCGGCCGCGAAGGTAGTTATTTTTCGCTCGAAATGCGAACGTTTTTGGATTTCGGATTCCCGATTTCGGATTTCGGGGTTTCAAAATTTTCGTAAACCGCTTACTTTCACCACACTACTACAATTTGGAATTAGAAATGAAGTAAAGAATTCGTCCATTCCGAAATTCAAAATCCGCAATCCGAAATTTTAATATCGTTTGGAAATATTGAGTATTAATCTACCTTTGCAGCCCTTCAAAAATAGCATTTTATGGAAAATTTCGTGTTCCTGATACCAATTCTGGGTATCGTAGGATTAATAGTCATGTTCATCAAGGCAGCCTGGGTCAATAAACAAGACGCCGGTGACGCAAAGATGCAAGAGTTAGCAGGATATATTGCTGACGGAGCAATGGCATTTCTAAAAGCAGAATGGAAAGTACTTGGTATTTTCGTAACGTTTGCTGCCGTATTACTGGCCTATTCAGGAACCATTCATGAAGTGAATGGTAAAGAAATACATTCCAGCTGGATCATCTCAATTGCTTTTATTATCGGAGCAGTATTTTCAGCAACAGCCGGCTATATTGGAATGAAGGTAGCAACGAAAGCCAATGTTCGTACTACTCAGGCAGCGCGCACAAGTTTAAAGCAAGCCCTTAAAGTTTCCTTCACAGGCGGAACTGTAATGGGATTAGGCGTTGCAGGTTTAGCGATCTTAGGTTTAGGCGGATTGTTCATTGCTTTCCTTAATATTTTTGCAGGCTTAGGCGAAAACACTGTAAGAACAGCAATCGAAGTATTAACAGGATTTTCATTAGGCGCTGAATCGATCGCTTTGTTTGCACGTGTTGGTGGCGGTATCTATACAAAAGCTGCTGACGTGGGTGCTGACTTAGTAGGAAAAGTGGAAGCAGGAATTCCTGAAGACGATGTTCGTAATCCTGCAACGATTGCAGATAACGTTGGTGACAACGTTGGTGATGTTGCCGGTATGGGAGCCGATCTTTTCGGATCATATGTAGCAACAATATTAGCAACAATGGTATTAGGACAAGAAGTTATTGTTAGTGATAATTTCGGAGGAATGTCCCCTATCCTCTTACCAATGGTAATCTGTGGTTTAGGAATTTTATTTTCAATTGTAGGGACATGGTTCGTTACGATCAAAGATGAAAAATCAAATGTTCAAAATGCCTTGAACCTTGGTAACTGGGCATCAATGGTATTTACAGTGATCGCTTCTTATTTTGTAGTGAACTGGATGTTACCTGATGGTGATATCATTCTTCGTACTGCTACATTCACAAAAACAGGAGTGTTTCTTGCAATCCTGACAGGTACTGCAGTTGGTGCAATTATGAGTATCGTCACGGAATATTATACTGCAATGGGTAAAGGACCTGTGAACTCTATCATTCAGCAATCTTCTACAGGACACGCAACCAACATCATCAGTGGATTATCAGTTGGTATGAAATCAACAGTGATCCCTATCCTGACATTAGCAGCAGGTATTATTGTTTCATACAGATGTGCAGGTTTATACGGAGTAGCGATAGCTGCAGCCGGAATGATGGCAACAACAGCAATGCAATTAGCCATTGATGCTTTCGGTCCAATCGCAGATAACGCAGGTGGTATTGCAGAAATGAGTCAGTTGCCACCGGAAGTTCGTGAGCGCACAGACAATTTGGATGCTGTAGGAAATACAACTGCAGCAACAGGAAAAGGATTTGCAATCGCTTCTGCAGCTTTAACATCGTTAGCATTATTTGCAGCGTTTGTTGGTATCGCAGGAATTTCTGCGATTGATATTTATAAAGCAGATGTACTTGCAGGATTATTTGTAGGTGCAATGATTCCATTTATATTTTCGGCATTGTGTATTCAGGCAGTTGGAAAAGCTGCAATGGATATGGTTCATGAAGTCCGCAGACAGTTCCGCGATATTCCGGGTATCATGGAATACAAAGCAAAACCGGAATATGAAAAATGTGTTGCCATTTCAACTAAAGCATCGATCCGTGAAATGATCATGCCGGGTGCAATTGCTTTGATCACTCCTTTGATCGTTGGATTTACATTCGGTCCTGAAGTACTTGGTGGATTGTTAGCAGGTGTTACTGTAAGTGGTGTGTTAATGGGAATCTTCCAGTCGAACGCCGGTGGTGCATGGGACAATGCAAAAAAATCTTTCGAGAAAGGTGTAATGATCAATGGAGAAATGTTCTACAAAAAATCAGAACCACATAAAGCATCTGTTACAGGTGATACAGTGGGTGATCCATTCAAAGATACATCAGGCCCTTCAATGAACATCCTTATTAAATTGATGTCTATCGTTTCATTGGTAATTGCTCCTTACATTGCAGTAACTGGTGGCAGCGCAGAAACTATGGACGCTTGTTGTTCTGATAAAGCAGCAATGGAATGTCATATGGGCAGTGGAGAGAAAATGGGAATGGGTTGTGAAATGGATGCTGACGGAAATTGTGTTATGGATTCTGCAGCTTGTGCTGAAATGATGGCCTCAGGAAAGTTAGACAGTTCATCTTGTGTTAAAATGGAAAACGGAAAGTGTTATGTGAAGAAGGACGCATGTATGCATGCAATGGGCGATATGAAATCTGAAGGCGGAAGTTGCACGGAAGAATGTATGGCAGCTTGCAAAGCAGCAGGTATTGATTGTGCGAAGGATGGGTGTCCGAATGAAAAATGTGGAATGCACAGAAAGTAACGAATAACGAATAGTGAATAACGAATAATAAGGTCCTGCTTCGGCGGGACTTTTTTTTGGGGTGATGAATGGTGGGTGAAATGAATGAAACTTAAAAATTTTAACACTAAGTGCACTAAGAGTTCACAATTAGAACACGGAATACTTAGTGGTCTTGTTGTGAACTTAGTGCACTTAGTGTTAAACTTTTTCTAGACTTTAATGCGTTGCATCTCGAAAACCGTACAAGCAAACTCATTCTTCTCATCAGCCGGATATCTTTCTTCAGAAACAAGATCCCATTCATCCATATTCAATTCAGGAAAAAAGACGGATCCTTCAATATTTGTATGCACTCTGGTCAGATAAATTTTATCACAATGTGGTAATGCAATTTTGAATATTTCACCACCACCGAAAACAAAAGCTTCATTGTCATTCCATGAAACTTTAATTGCATCGAAAAAAGAATTGACGACGATACATCCTTCAGGTGCATATCGTTTTTGCCTGGTAACAATTACTGTAGTTCTTCCTGGTAATGGTCTTCCGATACTTTCATAGGTCTTCCTGCCCATGATGAGATGATGTCCCATCGTAAGCGCTTTCACACGTTTCAGGTCGCCGGATAATTTCCACGGCAGATCATTGGCATGACCAATTACATTATTCTCAGAAACGGCTACTACAATTGAAAGCATAATTTATTTTATACAGCAACTGCACCTTTAATGTGCGGATGCGGATCATAATTAACAATAGAAAGATCTTCAAATCTGAAATCAAAAATACTTTTCACTTCAGGATTTAAAATAAGTTGAGGAAGAGGTCGTGGATCTCTTGTGAGCTGCAGATTCACCTGGTCAAAATGATTGGTGTAGATGTGAGCATCACCAAGAGTATGTACGAAGGTTCCGGGTTTTAGTCCTGTTACCTGTGCAACCATCATTGTGAGTGCAGCATATGAAGCAATGTTAAAAGGAACGCCAAGAAAAATATCCGCACTACGCTGATACAACTGACACGACAATTTTCCATCAGCCACATAAAACTGGAAGAACGCATGACAAGGCGGCAATTTCATTTTGCTCACTTCACCCACATTCCAAGCACTCACAATAAGCCTGCGCGAATCCGGATTCTTCTTGATCTGATCGATCACTTCAGAAAGCTGATCGATCTTGCGACCATCATCCGTTTTCCATGCTCGCCATTGCGAACCGTAAACCGGTCCGAGGTCACCATTCTCATCAGCCCAGTCGTCCCAAATAGAGACACCATTTTCTTTGAGGTACTTTATATTTGTATCACCTTTAATGAACCACAACAGTTCATGAAAGATCGATTTAGTATGCAGCTTTTTTGTAGTCAGTAATGGAAATCCTTCAGCCAGGTCAAACCGCATCTGGTAACCAAACACGCTTCGTGTTCCGGTTCCGGTGCGATCACTTTTGTCGCTGCCCTTTTCCATTACATAATTTAACAATTCAAGATATT